>NZ_JBFUIO010000038.1:0-25040 GCF_056401835.1 Paenisporosarcina sp. P4_D4
GTTTATGTACATGTTATGAACGAATTCGTAGATTAATAGAAAAAAGTTTATACTCCAGCAAGATTTTCAAATAAACAAAACCTAAATGTAAACGCTTACAAGGAGATGTTAAAAATCATTTGTGGAAAGCCCACTTTGGTTTCATGGCTGTAGTGAAAAAGCCATTTCTATTCCTTTTGTTTTCAATTCTCTTGTCACACATCATATTTGCAGCTTCCATCGTCGAAATCCCATTTTTTATAGCCATCTCGTATACTTCTAAAATGGCATCATAGATATGCCTTGTCTTAGCAAGGACTCTTGAGTGATTAATGCCATACAATTCATCAGCCACCTGAATCAGTCCGCCTGAATTGATAATATAATCTGGTGCGTACAGAATGCCCTTTTGCTGAAGTCTTCTGCCATGCGTTTCATTTAGCAATTGATTGTTAGCAGATCCTGCTATTGCTTTCACCTGGAACTGATCAATTGTCTGATCGTTAATGATTCCTCCAAGTGCACAAGGGACAAATACATCCGCTTCCTGTGAATAGATATCTTCACTTCCAACAACCTTCACTGTTCCCGGTGTAGTTGAGGCTAATTCTTCTATTATTCTCAGACTTTCATGACTAATATCGGTAACATAGAGATGAGCCCCTTCTTTAAGTAAACCGATGGCAACTTTAGATCCTACTTTTCCTAAACCTTGAATGGCGTATGTTCTTCCTCCCAAGTCTGGCTTGCCAAAAAGTGATTGATTCGTTGCTTTTATGCCGTAAAGAACACCCGCTGCCGTAGGAACAGAGGAATCGCCCCCACCTCCATATGCCACTGGTAGACCTACAATGTAATGTGTCTCTTTTGAAGCGTGTATGAAATCTTCCATGGTCGTACCCATATCCGTCCCAGTATAAAATCTGCCACCTAATGAATTAATAAATTGACCGAATGCCCGAAACAACTCAGGTGATTTATCTGATTTCGGATCCCCGATAATAACGGCTTTTCCTCCACCAAAATCCACACCTGCAGCCGCACATTTATAGCTCATTCCTTTGGATAAWCTGAGGGCATCTTCGAGTGCCTCTTCGACGCTTCGATATGGATGCATCCGGCATCCCCCTAAAGCGGGTCCTACCGTTGTGTTATGGATGGCAATAATCGCACGGAGACCGGTTGATGGATCATTACAAAAAACTACTTGTTCATGCTCTACCATCCTTTCAAAGAGTTCAAATTCGCCCGACAATGGAATGCTTTTTGCAGTTTCCATCCATCAATCCCCCTCTTAAGCCAAAGATGTAAACATTCACTTTACTTTACATAATAAAATTATCGACTTTTATATTCATTTATTTCTTTAATCCATTGTATGATGCATTTCATCGTATAACACTATTTCAACGTAATATTATCAAAATGTAATATTATAGTCAATACAATAATCGGAAAACTCTATATTTTTGGAATTAATAGATACTTACTTTTGACAAGTCATCTTTTGCATTTTCAATTCGTTCAACAAGTGCTTATTGTATGTAGTTTTATAATGTTAAAGGAACAATTAGATAAAGAAAGAGCCCTTCCTTTGTTTAGCGACTTGGAAGGGCTTTTGATTTACGGTATACCACTCATGATTCATCTGGACCTGTGAGAAATACTAGAACAAATAACAAATACGATGTGTTCCCATTATTCATATTTTCTATTAAGCATTTGATTCAATTCTTTTGAAGTTCGGTTGATTTGATGGTTTGCTTCATCCAACATGCACTCTACCAATTCCTTGACACTCGGGATATGGTCAATCAAACCAGCTATCTGACCGCTATTGATAAAACCGTTTTCCAAATCGCCATCCATTGCACCTTTGACGTGATGCTTTTCGGTAGTCATTTCACCGTATTGTGCTAAGGTCATGCCTTGTTGTTCATGTTCGTCCAGTTTTTGTGAATAAGGTGTCTTCAAGATTCTTCTCAGTCTTCCTACACTGCGTCCTACAATAATTGTTGCTGTATCACTCGCATTCACTAAACTGTTCTTATAGTTGTCGTGGAATGGTGCTTCTTTGGTGGCAATCAATCGTGTTCCAATTTGAACACCGCTCGCCCCCAGCATCAGTGCAGCCGCGAGTCCTTTACCGTCTCCGATACCACCAGCTGCAATAACGGGGAGTTGGACATTTTTCACAATCTGAGGAATGAGTGTGAATGTCGTCAATTCAAGATTGGAATTGATACCCGCAGCTTCAAATCCTTCCGCCACTAGAAGATCGGCACCTGCCGCTTCCGCTTTTTGTGCATGTTTAACGGAAGCAACAAGAACAATCACTTTCACACCATGCTCATGTAAAGTCTGAATAAAAGGAACTGGGTTTCCAGCTGATAAAGAAACAATCGGAATGCCATGTTTAATAACGAGCTCAATTAATTCTTTTGTATATGGAGAGACATTAATGGCGATGTTGATCGCGAAGTTTCGTTTCGTCTGTTGTTTCGTTTGAAGGATAATTTGTTCCACTTCGTCAGGTGTCATCGTTCCACACCCGATCGTTCCTAATCCACCAGCTTCGGACACAGCAGAAGTTAACGGGGCATTGCTTATATTCCCCATCCCCCCCTGTATAATTGGGTAGTCAATTTGCAACATCTCACAAACATATTTCATTTTCCATTCACCTCTACTAGAATATGTTATAGTAATTGTAGTTGAAAGACAATTGCGTGAATTTGAATTGGGGGTAATAGTGTTGATTATTTCATTTAAAGGAAATACACCTAAACTAGCTTCAACGGTATTCGTTGCACCTGGAGCTAAAATTATCGGAGAAGTAATGGTAGGGGAAGAATCGACTATTTGGTTCAACGCCGTTTTACGTGGAGATGAAGGACTTATTTCGATTGGAAAAAGATGCAGTATTCAGGACAATTCTACGATTCATTTGTATGAAGATGCACCTGTTATAGTTGAAGACGAAGTAACAGTTGGCCATAATGTCATCTTACACGGCTGTAAAATTGGAAAACGTTCGATCATCGGCATGGGTTCCACCATACTGGATCATGCTGAAATCGGGGAAGAATGCATCATCGGTGCCAATACATTAATTCCTCCCGGCAAAAAATTTCCACCGCGTTCATTAGTTGTGGGATCGCCAGGAAAAGTAGTTAGGGAACTAAGCGATAAAGACTTTGAAATTATCCAGCTTTCCATTGATACGTATGTTCAAAAAGGATACGACTACCGAGAAATTCTTCAAAGCAAAGAAACTGAATAAGTAAAAACTGGGCTGCCAACAGGTAACTGATTCCGCTTCACATTAAAAATGATCAGCTATCTGCACCGTATTTTTCTAACGGGTTCTATTGAGAGGTGTATCATCTCAATAGAACCCTGTTTTCTTCATCTAATTATCCCCATTTAATTAGACAGTAAAGTTTCAATACTTTTTCTTCAAAAATACATTTTGTATTCCACATATCACATCTTGTAACCTAAAACCTTTCCTTTCACATTTTCAATCGGCAAGACTCCAAAATCTTTACTATCGGTACTTCTCCACCAGTTATCTCCCAAGACAAATACAGTGTTCGCTTCAACTTTTACAGGCTCCATAGTAGTTGCAAAGTATTCTTTCCAAGATTCATCGTCACTTCTATTAGCAGGGGCGGATTCTTTGAAAAATTCTTCTGCATTCTGACCTCTACTCATCGCTTTAGAATAAAAAGTATCTAGTTTCTTGCCATCAATAAATACTTGACCGTTCTTAATCTCTACGGTTTCGCCCTCTAGCCCAACTACTCTTGAAATGTAATACTCAGGCATATTGAAGTCCGGATTGCTTTCTATAGTGAAGTCGGGTGATTTGAAGTAAATAACATCTCCGCGTTTAATTTCCTTGTCATCAGGATCAACGACTAAACGGGGATGAGCCAATGTTTCATAATCGTGGTCACCTCTATCCATATTGTCGTAATCCCATTCCAATAATAATGAATTTTCAAGAGGTTCTACCAATTCGACTTCTGGTTTTGTGCCTTTGTCTGTAATCGTTTGCATTTCATTCGAAGTAACCTCTGGTGAACACGCAGTCAATAATACTGCCAAACCAATCAGTAAATACTTTTTCAACTCAGCCATCTCCTTCATTTATATTATACCAAAAATATCCATTCAATAATTAAAATTAAAGAATATTCTGTGAACGATAAACATAAAAAAACGCTGAAATTTAATCAGCGTCTGTCTTAACGTTTATATATAATATCTTCCCAAGAATATACTTTGTCAGTGATTCAAAGAAGATTAATGAATATCTTTCTTTTTGAACCTACCGCCACTAACTTCCACCACTTCATATATCGTTACAAATGCATTGACGTCAATTTCCTGTATGATTTCTTTCATTTTACTTTCTTCCAAGCGGTTAATTACACAAGTGATTTCTTTAAATTGCTCATTTGAGTAGCCGCCTTCAACAATGCTATATGTGGCTCCACGGCCTAAGCGGTCACGAATTGTCTCTACCATGATTTCGGGTTGATTCGTAATAATTTTAAAGGTTTTAGAACCACTTAAACCTTCTTCAACAATGTGAATAACTTTAGAAGCAATAAAGTAAGCGATTGCCGATAAGATAGCCCCTTGAAAACCGAAAACTAACGAAACAACAATAAAGACAAAGACGTTTAAAAATAAGATAAGATCGCTTGTTCCAAAAGGTAATTTTCTGGATAGTAATACGGCTAACATATCAATTCCATCTAAGGCGCCACCATTTCGTAATGCTAAACCCATACCGAAACCTATTATAATCCCGCCGACAACGGTTACTAACAAAGTATCGCCATGAATGATGGTTGATACTCCGTGCATAAGGATCGTGCCAACTGCTAAGGATGCTATCCCGATTACTGAGTAAATAGCAAAACGCTTACCGATTTGCTTATAACCTAAAAATACGAACGGGAGATTCAGTATTGCAATAAGTGCTCCTAAAGGCAAATCGAATAATTCTGACCCAACAATACTTAGGCCAGTCACACCACCATCTGAGACGTTGTTCGGGATTAATACCGCTTCTAGTCCATATGCAGTAATAAAGCCCCCAATAATGACCAATAATGCTCKCAAAATAATTTTAAGATTATTGTTTTTTTGCTTTGCGATTGTTTTCTTTTTAATTTTCTCGTTTAATGTCTCTTTCATCAAATTTCCCCTTACTTAAATTACACGGATTGATAACATATTTTTTTACCTTGTTTTAGTTATTTTAACATACCAATAAAGTAATGAACCGTATTTTCACCTTAATAACACCTGATTCAAGCATTCAATCATCCATTATTATCGTCATCATTTAGATTATTATTTTCATGGGAGTTATATAAGGATGAGTCCCTCCGAACTTTAAAACAATTGTGTTTTCGTATTAAATTCCTCGTAATTATGTTTAAATTCTTCTTCAGTTACAGCATCGACATTTTATGCTCGGTCCTCCGAAACGACAAGGTATCCACCTAGCATTATTTAKGTGAGAACTGTACGACGACCATAAGCCCCCCTAAAAGGGGAACCGATTACAGCATTTTTTTAGATATCCATTCATATTGAATATCAGGTAAATTTTCTTCATTTTCATGTCCTCTGCCGATGATTTCAAATCCATGTTTTTCATAAAATCGTTGTGCATTCTCATTTACTTCAAATGTGTATAATGTTAATCTCCCACTTGATTGTGCTTTTACTTTATCTAGTAATGAATGACCTATACCAATTCCTTGGTAATCTATATGAATATATAATTGGCTTATTTCCATTTCATTATAGACAATCATTCCAACTACTTTTTCATCAATTAACGCTAAATCTATTTGAAACTGTTCAGGTAATATATGATTTAAAAAATATACGTGATTTTCAAAGCTGTGAATTTCTTTCTGACCAATAGCCTGTTCCTTACTATCTCGCCACATATCCACTGTTTGTTCAGCATATTTGGCGTTGTACTGAATAATTATCAATTTATGATGGTTCATTACAAAATCTCCTTCAGTTTTGTTAACTGCTCTATATGTTGTTTTATGTTAGTAAGTTGGATTAGAAAAAGAGCTGACTATGCAGCTCACTGATTTAAATTGATTATTTAACGAGTGGAGATATCTGTTTTTCCCATTCGGTAGGCCCTTCGTTAGTTTCAATAAATTTTCTCCAATATTCTCCACTTTGTTTATCAAAAATAATAATATTGCTGTCGTTTGGTGAAATTAATTCATATCTATTTTGCTCTTCATCCTTAGTTGTTCCATTGGTTGAAGTATCTCTTATTGCTCCTGAAATTTGAAATGATGAATAAAGAATGGAAATGCTTAAAACTACAATTGCCCCTGTTAAAGCTAATCTCGTCGTTTTCTCGTTCAATATGTAACCCCCATTAATTGTTAAACTTTAKTAACCTAATTTTGGTTTTACATGAACATTCTACATAGTTGATTAGTTATCCTGTTTTTTATATTCTTCAACTAATCAAGCTCCACACAATGGCTATTATTTCGTTTTCATATAAATAAAAAATGACCAACAAATCAATTTATAATTTGTTGGTGATCTTTATTACATATTTATTGTTTGAGATGAATGGTTTCATTGGTCAGCGATGTTTCTAATTTGTTAATTAAAAATTCCTTTTGACTCACTCACTCATTAAAGGATGGTCATCCGCATCATATGATTTGTCTTTCCACCGCATATCATTGTCTTCTTGGAATACCTCTTCGAAGAATTGACTTGCTGATTGAGCAAGCAACTTATAGTATTGTTCGAACAACAGTGCCGCATGATGACCATTCCATATTTCCGGAAGCAACTCTTTTGGAAGTCCAGGATCTGCGAAGAGAAATTTTCGGTATTCATGAACAAGCTTCGTGCGTTCCACAAAACATTCGGCATCCGACATCTGGCCTTTGCTCATCATGCTTTGATGTACGATGAACTGTTTGCTGTAGGTCGAAATGAATTCCTGATATTTCATTTCTATCTCTTGAAGGGGCCAGCTTTTTTCGACAAGTGATCGATCTGCTTGCGGTCCTTTATATGAGGACACGAAGAAATCTGCATAATCTTGAATCTCATACTTTTCAATTAGAAGACTCACTTCTTTTTCAAGATTGTTCGGTGAAATCCAGCAACCGTTTGAAAAGCTGCCAAACCCGCTCCATAACAGTTCTTTACGAAGTTCATCGCGAATCTGTCTCTTTTCTTCAGGAATCGTATACATCAGCATAYGCCATTTTCCATCCCACTCGTCTGGTGTTAATTTGAATATGCGGACTGCCGCTTCTTCCATTCGGGCTTCACCACGTGGGGTCAAGAAATAATAACTCTTATTGCCTTTTTTTTCAGACTCAATCCATCCTTGCTTCATCATTCTGGAAACCGCTACGCGCACGGATTGTTCATTATGTCCAAATTCTTTTAAAAGGCGAATTAAACTACCAATCCATATTTTGTTTCCGTAATGCCGGATGTAATCACCATAAATTGTAAAAATCATGGATTGTGTGTTTGCCAATTCATTTCACTCTTTCTTTTTTGCTATTCAACATATATCAAGATTTATTCCATTTTTCATTATATCGTTATATTACAAAAATGAACATTAAATCCCAGTGAATATTGGACGACGTTTTTCACTAAATGCGTTTAATGCTTCGATACGATCAGTAGTCGGAATCACCAACTCATAAGCTTTCGACTCAATAGCTAATCCTGTCTGCAAGTCTGTATTCATTCCAGTTGAAATAGCGTACTTTGCCTGTTTAATCGCAACAGGACCATTTTTCATCATATTTAAAGCAAACTGCTCGCAAGTTTCTAGCAACTGTTTTTTCTCTACGACTTTTAATACGATGCCAAGTTCGACACCTTCCTCAGCTGTGAACTTTCTAGCCGTGAAAATCAGTTCTTTTGCTTTCATTTCTCCTACTAGTCTTGGAAGTCGTTGAGTACCCCCTGCACCTGGGATGATGGCCCAGCTTGTTTCAGTTAATCCCATCTGAACATCTTGTGCTGCAATTGAAAAATCACAGGCAATCATCAATTCAAACCCCCCACCAAAAGCATAGCCATTTACGGCAGCAATCGTGGGCTGAGGAAGATTTGCGATGCTATTAAATACATCTCTAATAGCTCTCACATTTCTTCGAACTTCGGTTTCAGTCAGCGTCTTGCGTTCTTTTAAATCTGCTCCGGCACTGAATGCTTTATCCCCAGCTCCAGTGAAAATAACAACACGTACATCTGGATCAAGAGAGATTGAATCTGTCACCGATTGCAGTTCCTGAAGCGTTTCGAAATTAAAGCAGTTCAAAGCTTGTTCTCTATTAATGGTCACATACCCGATATGGTTTTCTTTTCTATATAGAACAGTTGACATACTGCTCCTCCCTCCAAATAATAAGTGCAGCAGTTTTAAATCATTCAAGTCTTGCTTTATTCAATCTCGGAAGTCGTTACAGAACTATTAGCATTATAAGTAAATGCTTGTGAATACCCAGTTTTCCCTGTGAAATGTTGACATTTTTATAACTGAGGGGCAGCCTTGTTTGGACATTTGAACTTATTCCGATATATTCTCGATAATTGCTGCGATTCCCTGACCGACTCCGATACACATCGTAGCCAGGCCATATTGAACGTTCTCTCTTTTCATTTCATATAAAAGTGTGGTTAATATTCTTGCGCCACTGGCACCAAGAGGGTGACCAAATGCAATCGCACCACCATTAACATTCACTTTTTTATCGTCCAGCTCTAATTGCTTTATACACTCAAGCGATTGTGAGGCAAAGGCTTCATTTAATTCAACCAATCCAATATCATTTGCAGTCAGACCGGTTCGTTCCAATACTTTTCTCGTCGCATAAATAGGACCTAGCCCCATCACATTTGGTTCGAGGCCAGCTGTAGCACCGGCCACGTATTTCGCCAGAGGTGTTAAGTTCAATTCTTTCGCTTTTTCTGCACTCATCAGCAACAAAGCAGACGCACCGTCATTGACCCCTGAAGCGTTCCCTGCCGTAACCGTACCATCTTTAAAAATCGGTTTCAGTTGACTGAGTTTCTCAAAAGTAGTATCCGGACGAGGATGCTCATCCTTATTCACCATTACGTTATTTCCTTTTCGGTCCACATAAACAACCGGAACAATTTCATCAGCAAAACGGTTTTCTTCCAATGCTTTTTTAGCTCGTTGCTGGCTTTCAAAAGCAAATTGATCCTGACTCGCTCGTGTAATTTTGAACCGCTGCGCTACATTTTCCGCAGTCTCGGGCATCGAGTCCGTTCCGTACATCTCTTTTAACTTACTATTGGTAAAGCGCCAACCAATTGTTGTATCCTGCAATTCCATATTGCCTCTGGGGAATGCTTGAGTTGGTTTTGCTATGACTAATGGTGCGCGCGTCATGCTTTCAGTTCCACCAGCGATGTAAACATCTCCATCTCCCACTGCAATGGCTCTCGCAGCATACATAACAGCATCAAGACCTGAACCGCACAGACGATTTATCGTGGTGCCTGCCACTTCAACCGGAAGTCCTGCTAATAATGCAGACATACGTGCAACATTGCGGTTATCTTCTCCTGCCTGATTGGCATTCCCTAAAACAACTTCTTCAATTTGTGAAGTTACCAGACTTGGATTACGCTCAATCAATGCCTTGATCACGACTGCTCCCAAGTCATCAGGTCGCACATCTTTTAATGCACCGTTATATCTTCCAATAGGTGTTCTTACTGCGTCTACGATGACCACTTCTCTCATTTCTTGACCCACTCTTCTTCTATTGTATAGTCGTATACACCCTTGCCGGTTTTTCGTCCGAGACGACCCGCTTTGACATATTGTTCAAGGAGCGGTGCCGGGCGGTATTTCTCCCCGAGCTTTGCATGTAAATAGTTTAAGTTGTTTAGGCGAGTGTCGAGTCCTACCAAATCTACAAGTTCGAATGGACCCATTGGATAATTTAAGCCGAGCTTAATTGCTTTATCAATTTCTTCAGGTGTRCCAAGTCCTTCCTGAAGCATGTAGAAGGCTTCGTTACCAACAAGGGCACTGATCCTACTAGTAACAAATCCCGGGAATTCATTGATAACAACCGTTTCTTTGCCCATCTTTTCTGCAACTTCTTTGATTGTTTTGGCAGTTTCATCACTCGTTTCCAAGCCACGGACAATTTCAACAAGCGGCATTTTATGTACAGGATTGAAAAAATGCATCGCTATCGTTTTATCAGGTCGTTTTGCAAATGAAGCAATTTCTGTCGGACTCATCGTTGACGTATTCGTCGCGAAATAACAATGAGCAGGTGCGTGTTCTTCCATTGTTTCAAACACTCGTTTTTTTATAGCTATCTCTTCAGGAACCGMTTCAATAATCAAATCCGCTTCTCGTGCAGCTTCGGGTAAGTCAGGTTGAAAACTTAAGTTCCGCAATGCATTTGAAGCATGATCAGAAGTTATTTTTCCAAGCGCTATCCCTTTTTCAAACATCCGTTCAATTTCCTTTTTTGCATTTTCCAATGCATGTTCATGTATGTCGACTACAGTTACGTCAAAACCACCAACTGCGCCAACATAAGCAATTCCTCTGCCCATCAAACCTGAACCGACGACAACAATACGATTAATCACGAGATATTCCTCCTTTTGAGGTGAAAGAATACGGACAGGGGGTTGGATAACTCCCTGTCCGTCATTTAAAAGATTTTATAGACCGAACGGATTTAAAGGACGGCTACCATAGTACGATAAAATACTTTTCGTTTCTGTATAAAGGTCCAATGTTTCTATGCATAGTTCGCGCCCAAATCCGGATTGTTTATAGCCACCAAAAGGCGTTCCAGGGAAGGCAGAGAACGGACAGTTGACCATAACGATTCCAGCTTGAATCTGATTGGCAACGCGAGTAGCACGTGCTCCATCTTTAGACCAGACAGCCGAACCTAATCCGAACTCAGTATCGTTTGCTAGGCGGATCGCTTCTTTTTCATCTTTGAATTTCATCACAACGACAACTGGTCCGAAGATTTCATCTGTTACAGCCTTCATGTCGTGGTTAACGTTTGCGATGATTGTCGGCTCATACCAGAAACCATTTTCATAGCCTACTGGTTTCGCGATATTTCCTCCGACAAGGATTTCCGCTCCTTCTTTTTTAGCGGATTGGACATAGCCATCAATTGTTTCAAGTTGTGCTTGATCAATAATTGCTCCCACGTGTGTACCTTTATCAAACGGATTGCCCATCTGTAATTTCTTCGCTTTTTCTACAAACTTGTTCATGAATTCATCGTAAATGTCTTCATGGACGTATAAACGAGAACGTGCCTCACATGATTGGCCCGAATTATAGAATATGCCAAATAATGAACCATCAACCGCAGCATCAATATCTGCATCTTCAAATACTAGACTTGGAGATTTACCGCCAAGCTCTAATGTCACGCGTTTTAACGTTTCAGAAGCTTTACCCATAATGTCTTTCCCGATTGGTGTAGAACCTGTAAACGCAACTTTATTTACTCGTGGATGCCCCACTAAGAAGTTTCCGACTTCCGCTCCCGAACCTGGAATCACGTTCACTACACCTGCAGGAACCCCTGCTTCGAGACAGATTTCTCCAAGGATTATTGCAGTAAGTGGAGTAAGAGATGCCGGTTTGACAATTACTGAACATCCTACAGCTATTGCAGGTGCGATTTTCCATGCTGCCATCATTAACGGATAGTTCCAGGGAATGATTTGAGCGCAAACTCCAACGGGCTCTTTCTCCGTATAGTTGTGGAATTGACCCGGTACGTTATTTACTGTTCCGCGATGCCCAACGATTGCGCCTGCGTAAAACTCAAAATCTTCGATGGCTTGAGACACTTGCCCTTGTGCTGCATGAAGCGATTTACCAGTATCAAGCATTTCCAATTCCACCAGCTCATTGAAACGAGAGCGCATGATTCCTGCAATTTTATTCAATACCTGCGCACGGCGGCCAATCGGATAGAGCTTCCACTTTCCATGGTCAAAAGAATTACGTGCCGCTTCAACTGCTTTTTCAGCGTCTTCTTTAGAAGCTTTTGCCACTTCCGCAATCAATTCACCAGTAGCCGGATTGAAAGTTTTAATCGTATCACCATTGCTACTGTTCACTTTTTCACCATTAATAATTAAATGATAAAAATCACGTTTCATTGATTCTTGCTCAAGTTGATTTTCTTTGATCGTTGCCATGTCATTACTCCCCCTATTGTCCTGAAAAGACAGGTTTTCGTTTTTCCATAAATGCATTGACACCTTCACGGTGATCTTTTGTAAGTCCTGCTATCCGTTGCCCTTGAGCTTCATGTTCAAGGTAATCTTCAAACGAAAGTTCTGGAACCGCTTTCAAATACCGTTTAATCAATCCGACTGCTTTCGTCGGTAAAGAGGCAATGCGTTTTGCAAAAGCAGTTACATCTTCTTCCCAACTTTCCGCTGAGATAAGTTGTGTTGCCAGTCCCATATTAAATGCATCTTCTGCTTTCACTTTTTCACCCAATATTGAAAGTTCTATAGCCTTCGCTTCACCCACCAGGCGTGTTAAATAATAGAGATTCCCTGAATCGGGAATGAGACCAACATGGATAAACGCATTAATAAAACTTGCGCGCTCTGAGACAAGCCTGAAATCACAAGCAAGTGCTAAACTGAATCCAGCTCCCGCCGCAACTCCATTTACAGCTGCGATAAGTGGTTTTTCACACTGCCTGATTTGCTTCATCATCGGCCCATAATGGTCACGCAAGACTTGACCGTGATCCATACTTTCATCGACTTCCGATAAATCCTGTCCAGAACAAAATGCCCGTCCTTCGCCTGAAATGACAATGCAGCGAACTTGTTCATCGTTAGATGCAGTTTTGATTGCGTCTTTTACTTCACGGTTCATTTGAGCGACAAATGCGTTCAAACTGTCCGGTCTATTTAAATAGAGCCATGCAATACCGTCCTTGACGTCGTAACGGATCGTCTCAATCATCCAACACACTCCTTATTTCCCTTTATAATCGGGTTTTCTCTTTTCAACAAACGCATTCATGCCTTCTTTTTGGTCCTGAGTTGAGAACAGCAGATAGAAGTTTTTCCGTTCATACTGCATGCCTTCAAATAAGGAAGAATCAACTGCCTTGTTTACAGAATCTTTGATAAGACGTAAGGAAAGAGGCGGTTGCTTGGCAAGTTTGTTTGCGAACTTCATACACTCTTCCATTAGAAGTTCTGGTGCTACGATTTTATTAATGACTCCATATTTTAAAGCTTCATTCGCTGAAATACGCTCGCCCGTCCATAGCCACTCCAAAGCTTTTGTCCGTCCGGCAAGTTTCGTCAAGCGCTGTGTTCCACCTGCTCCGGGCATGACACCAAGACCTACTTCAGGGAATGAAAACTCTGTCCCACTGGCTGTAATTAGAACGTCACAACATAGTGCAAGCTCGAATCCTCCGCCGAAAACAAATCCTTTTACAGCACCAATAATCGGCTTCTTAATGAGGGCCAACCGATCCCAATCGGCAAATTGATTCAGCAGTTCCAAACTGATTGAATCATCATTCGTCATTTCGTCGATGTCCGCTCCTGCCGAAAAAGCTCGGCCCTTACCAGCCAACACCATCACGCGCACCTGGTCATCTCGATCAAAACCTTCCATCGCATCGACCAGTTCCCTTACCATTTTCCGGTTCAGGGAATTCAACTGACGTGGACGATTCAGTTCGATTAACGCCACGTTTCCTTCAATGGAAGTTTCAATGAATTCAAACGCGTTCATTACGCATCTTCACCAATCATCAAGGATACTAGATTCCCAGCAAACCCCATTAGGTCTTTACCGGAAGCTTTACCTTCAGCAGAACGCATACCTTGTTGCATTGATTCCACATCATCGTAAATCATCTCGCACATAAGGTAATATTTGCTTTCTCCACCCATTGGAGAACCAGTGAATTTGGTCACTTTCATTTCGCGCAGACCAGGAATTTTTGCTGTCAGCGGACCATGGACATTGAAGTAATGATCATCGAAAGCCTCTTTGTTTTCAGGATGTTTGTATAATGCGATTAATTTAGCCATTATTTTCTCCTCACTTTACATGTTGGTAGAGACCGGTTTCATGGCCTCAAATACGTTTTTGCAACTCTTGCAATATAGAATACTTCGACATGCGGTTGGTCCAAAGATATTGTCCATGGTCACGTAGGTGGACCCGCAATAGGCGCAATCAACATGCCAACTTCCATCTTCTTTAAAATGACGCGGAGGTGGTGCAATTCCAAACGCCCTTAAATTCTTATGCCCTTTTTCTGTGATACGATCTGATGTCCATGGTGGATGTAATGCGAATTCCACTTCAACTTCACCGACATCTAGTAATTCTTTTATAGCACTTATGGTATTTTTCTTGATAATTTCTAGTGCGGGACAACCTAAAAAGGTTGGCAGAAGAACAACTTTCACATGATTTCCATCCGTTGTAACTTCACCGATCATGCCGAGATCAAAGATGCTGACCGTGTCTATTTCTGGATCTTTCACGTTCAGCAGAGCTTCATAAATCCGCTCAACCGACACTTCTGTAAATGCAGTCATGTTGCCTCCTCCTTTCCCGATCTTTTACCAGACGGCGGCTGTATCGAGCTTGTAAACTTCTGAAAGAGTTGTTAGAGCCTCCTCCAGATCTTTTGTGTGTTGTCCATTTCGTCCGTTTTTAATTGGATGATCAGGAATTTTCAACATTTGCATGTGCACCGCTAGCATCATTGGTTCGATGCTTATTTGCCATTTTTGTTTCAATTTTTCCTCACTGCCGATAAGCCCACTAGATTCGATTGCTTGTTTTTGATCGCCGTAAGAGAAAACATCTCCGAAATCATCCATCACACGGGAGATTGCATCATTCATTTTCTTTTTTGCTACATCTGTAGAATTCATCAATTGCTTGAACCACGTATCCCAGTGCAGGCGGTGATAATAAAGTTCCATTCTCACTTTTACAGCTACTTCCGCAAGAGGTTGGTAGGAGCTTTCGCATAAAGAGTCGATTTTCACTTTTTTCGCTTGTGTATATAAATAACTTCGTGCAACCGCATATGCCCAATCATAATGGGGAGTTTCCAAATAATATCCTTGCCCGTTCACGCGTTCTGTTAAAATACTGTTTTTTCTATCCGCTACCAGGCGAAAATGAGCCAGAGCATCAGCTTTTCCTGCACCCAGATTTTCAAGAAGTGAGTAATACATTGCAGCATGCCCCATCGTATCCTGGCTGATTGAAGAATAAGCGATGTCCGCTTCGATATGAGGAGCAAGTCCTAACCATTCCGATCCACGAAACGAGTATAAAAAGTCATCATCAGCCAACTGGAATAACAAACTTTTTACCGCTTCTGTATATTCCGGGCTCATCACTGAGTCAGCATTGTTCATTTTCTATCGCCTCCCCATGACAAGATTTCTTTTTCATCCAGCATTTCCTGTTCATATTGACGCCATTTCTTTTTCAAATAACCATACCCTTTGGTCGTGCGGTACTCTTTGTTTTCCAGCCGGTTAAGTGTCAATTTTTCTTCAGCATTCATTCGTTTAATGTGCTTACGGTTGACGATCCAAATGTCAGCAACAGGCTCACGTCGCATAAAGTTTTCCTGCGCTAAAATTAGCGCCATATCTTCATTCGGAGCCAGTAAACTGAATTGGTGCTGGAAAGCTGAGCTCGGTGTTCGTTTGCTAAAAATTTCATATTCCTGATAAAATGTTTTCTCTTCTCCCACTTCACCTGACTCCTTTCATTAACTTATATTCGCACTGAGTGCATCCCGTACCCATGAATTATATTCATAAGAATGTCGTCGTAAATTCAGTCGTGCTTCCGAACGTTGCCCTTGATTTTTAATGATTTTCTTAAATTCATTCCAATCCGGCTGCTGATAGGACCATAAATTGCTATCTTTGTCGAAATGGAAGGTCGGATCCGGTATGGTCAATCCCAGTGAAAGAATTCGTGGCATATATTTATCAAAAAAGATTTGCCTGAATTCTTCATTTGTTTTTGTCCGGATTTTATATTTAATTGTTAAATCTTGTTTGGATGAACCGGTCGTTTCCTTACTAGCTGGCCCGAAGAACATAAGAAGTGGTTCCCACCAACGATTCAGTGCCTCCTGAACCATCGCTTTTTGTTCATCTGTTCCTTCAGCTAACGCTAAGATGATGGATTCACCATGTTGAGCATGAAATACTTCTTCTGCACAGATTCGTTGCAGTGCTCTTGCGTACGGACCATATGAAGCTTTGAGCATATCTGTTTGGGTAATAATCGCGGCACCGTCAACTAGCCACCCAATAATCCCTGCATCCGCCCATGTTTTCGTTTCCATATGAAAAACATTATGAAACTTCAAATCTCCATTAAATAGATCCTGCATTAAGTCTGCACGGGTTTTGTTATATGGTGCCAGTAAGTCCTCCGTTACACGAAGCAGAAGCTGCCCATGCCCCATCTCGTCCTGTACCTTAGCCATAATACCGAGTTTCCGGTTCAAAGAAGGAGCTTTAGGTACCCATTCTTTTTCAGGTAAAGCTCCCATGATTTCGCTCATGCCGTGCATCGAAATTAGCTTTATGAGTGTCTGTCTATATTCTTCTGGCATCCAGTCATCCGCTTCAATTTTGTCACCAGCTTCAATTCGTTTCATAAAATGTGCATACTGTTTTTCTTCATTTGGGGTGTTTACATTTGTCATATTGAACCCTCCTTATCTAAAGATATGCGTAGTTGATCTTTCCCATAACGTTATATATACGTTAATTAACTACTTTGTTACATTGAATTGAATGCCTATTTTATATGTTTATTATTTTACCAATTCTGCAGTTTCAGAAATCACCTTTTCCATAACTGACGTACTATGAAGTGGCTGAACTTTTGAAGATGGATCAATATAAACTTTTGCATTGCTAATTGCTGTTGGAGCCTCTCCAAAACCTGAAGCAATCAGTTTTACTTTGCCTTCATATGTGCAAATATCTCCTGCAGCGAAAATGCCAGGAATGCCAGTTTCCATTCTTGAATTTACGACAATGCTGTTTTTCTCAAGAGTCATGCCCCAGTTCTTGATGGGACCAAGTGATGATACAAAACCATAATTGACAAGTACAGCATCTACATCAATGATAGTTGTTTCGTTGCTTTTTACTTCTTTCAATACAACCTGTGTAATGCGGTCTTCTCCACTTAACTCTGCAGGGACGAAAGGAGTCAGCACTGTTACAGAGGAGTTTTTCATCTTTTCCACAGTGTTTTCATGTGCTCGGAATTTATCGCGACGGTGAGCAATGGATACTTTCTGTGCAATTGGCTCCAGCATGAGTGCCCAGTCAACTGCAGAATCTCCCCCACCAAAAACATGTACTTTTTTCCCGGCAAATTGTTGTAAATCATTGATCAAATAATGAAGATTGCTTTCTYCAAATTTCAATGTATCTTCCAAATCCAGTTTCTTCGGATGGAATGCTCCATTACCTGCTGTTATCAATATGGTTTTTGAATAATGGATGCCTTTACTCGTTATAAGCTTAAATGTGCCATCGGCTTGTCTTTCAAGTGCCTCCACCTCTTGATTCAAACAGATCGTTTGTTCAAATTGACCCATTTGTTCTAGTAAGTTATCAACAAGTTTTTGCGCAGATATTTTTGGAAAACCGGCAACATCGTAAATATATTTTTCTGGATACAATGCAGACAATTGCCCTCCAAGTTGCGGGAGGCTTTCAATAATTTTGCAGGACATATTACGGAGTCCAGCGTAAAAGGCAGAGAATAAACCGATGGGTCCTCCCCCAATAATCGTTACGTCATACATTTCCCGATCATGAGCCATTATCATTTCCCCCTACATTATCGTTCGTTCTTTAATAGCACATTAAAAAAACATTTCACTTTATATATAACACTTTATATACGTTTTACTATAATTCTGTAATACTTACTTTAGATTAATGGCGAAAGAGTTAGATGTCAATAATAATTTCAGAAAATTCCAAATGGAATACTCCTTCATCTTTCATCGCAATTCCTAACCCCGTTCCAAGTATAGGGTTAATAATAGAAAATATTAAAATGAAGACAAAATAAAAAGCCTCGCCAAATTTGGCGAGGCATTGTCTCTTTTCTAGCTTTGTTAATCGATGTTGTTGGTTGCTTATCGTACATTTGCGCACATCATTAAACAGCCCTTAAAGTGCTTTATCGTCAATTGAATTTAACCATTGTTCAATTGGTCCGATTACGGATTCAACGCAACCATCTTCGAATGGTGAAATCAAGTTGGCTTCTTTTACAAGCCCTGTAAACGACAGGCTTCCTCCAATTTTACATAAGTGTACATAATCTGCCCAAGCTTGCTCACGGTCTTCTAACGTTCGTTTGAAGAACTGGAATGCACAGATTTGAGCCAATGTATAATCAATGTAATAGAACGGACTTTGATAAATATGGCCTTGTCGTTGCCAGAACCCACCTCTGTTTAAGTAGTCATTACCGTCATAATCACGGTGTGGCAAATATTTTTCCTCAAGCTCACTCCAAGCCTTTTTACGTTCAGCTGGCGATGCCTCCGGATTTTCATAAACAAAGTGTTGGAATTCATCCACAGCTACCCCATATGGCAAGAATTCAAGCGAACTGCTTAAATGGGAGAATTTGTATTTATCCGTATCCTCCTTAAAGAAGTTTTCCATCCAAGGCCAAGTAAGAAATTCCATACTCATAGAATGAATTTCACATGCTTCGTATGTTGGCCAATTATATTCAGGGATTTCAAAATGACGACTTGAATACACTTGGAATGCATGTCCCGCTTCATGTGTGAGAACATCGATATCTCCAGATGTGCCGTTAAAGTTAGAAAAGATGAAAGGTGCTTTGTAATCTTCGATATACGAACAGTACCCACCGCTTGCTTTCCCTTTTTTCGCGACAAGATCCATCAAGTTATTGTCTATCATGAAATCAAAGAATTCACTTGTTTCCTTCGACAATTCATCATACATTTTTTTGCCACCATCTATGATCCACTCCGGTGAACCTTTTGGTGTGGCATTTCCGGTTTTGTAATTGATTGATTCATCGTAGTATTTGAAATCATCTACTCCGATGCGTTCCTGCTGACGTTCTTTTAACTTGGATGCCAACGGAACAATGAAATCCTTGACCTGATCACGGAAGTTCATGACCATTTTCGCGTCATAATCTGTGCGAATCATACGATAATAGCCCAGTTCCACAAAGTTTTTGTATCCTAATGTACGGGCAATTTCCGTTCGAACTTTTACCAAATCATCAAAAATCCGATCGAGTTGCTGCTCGTTTTCTGCGAAAAAGCTAAAGTAGGCGTCTTTTGCCCGTTTCCTCATGTCACGGTCTGTAGATTCAGTGAATGGCTGCATCTGTGCCAAGGTACGCTCTTCATTTTCAAAATTGATTTTGGCAGACGCAATCAATTGTTGATATTCTGATGAGAGTTTATTCTCTTTTTGCATCATTGGAATGACTTCAGAAGAAAAAGATTTAATCTGTGCTTCCGCAATGGCRAATAATTGAGTGCCCCACTTTTCTTCCAACTCGTTACGGAAAGATGAGCTCACCAGTGACTTATAATATTTTGTAATTAAATCATCTACTTTTGGACTTAGTTCATCGAAGTAGTCCCGTTCCGCTTTGTAAAACTCGTCATTCGTGTCAATTGAATTTCTGATGTAGACAATGTTCATCATCGTTCCCACATGGTTTCTGATATCATTGATTTGCTTCATTACTTCACTTTGTACTTCAACAGTTTCGGCGTCATTAAACTCAGTTAATGCTTCATTAAACTGCGTTTCAATCTGTTCGAATTCAGGTCGTGTATACGCAAATTCTTCAAATTTTGTTACCATCCTAAACATCCCCTATTATTTTCAAATCGCAATCTAAGAATTTTTAATCATTTGATTACGTCTACTCATAAATAGTTTACTATTAATTCATTTATGACAACAAGAAAAATTATTTTATTTAGAATGTTAGGTATATTTATTCTGACCACTGGTTTTGTTGTTCTTCTGTCGCTACTAACTGTAAGTCGTCAGCTGTTATTGTAATGATTTGATAGTCATGACGTTCTGCATATTTCATGGCCAGTTCTTTCATAAACTTTGGTGAACCTTCATTTTCCTCATCATAAATGATCAGTAGACCGTCAGAATTTCGTATTATGAATTTATTCTTTTCGATAAATTGCCAAGGTCCTTCATAAGGTTTTTTCGTCACACTTGTTTGAAAATCAGCATTTGAACAAATCGTTTGATACATTTCTTTTTTGCTGTCATTCCAGTTCTTTTCTTGCTCAAGAAAAGGCGTAATGACTGCGTATTTTAAATGCGGGAATGATTGCTTCAAATCAATAACCAATTGCGCTGCCCACGTTTCGACCCCTAACTGCCCGCTGACAATAACCCATTCCAGTCCATCGTCAATTAGTTCAAGAAGACGATTTTCTAATGCCTTCTTTATAAAACCTACGCCTGGATGTTTATCGTCGAAAACACCAATCTCGTGCTGTTTATAACCTGTAATCACTAATCTTTTAATCATTTGAAAACCTCCGTGTCACTAACGTATCTATATAGTATTTTAGCATTTAATAGAAACAACAGTTTGGAGAACAACGTCCAGGTTATCAAAAAATAAAGACCCTCCAATTTCAGAGGGTCCGGATATCATAGATTATATTAAAAACATGGCTACGATTGTTGTAACAACCAACCCGATTGTCACTGGAAGAAGGTTTCTTCTCGCAAGTTCAAATGGATCGACACCACAGATAGCTGCCGCTGGAATAAGAGCCCATGGAACCAACGTCCCTCCACCAACCCATATGGCTGCAATTTGACCAAGAGCGGTCAAAGTAGCTGCACCGGCACCGATTGCATTAGCAAAGATAGTGGCAACAGAACCTACCAGAGAAATACCCGAGAACCCCGAGCCATCCAAGCCAGTTATTGCGCCAACAATCGTCAAAGTAACTGCTCCGACTTCTTTACTTAACGGAACGAGTGATGCAAGAGCTACACCAAGGTCGTTGACGATGCCATGTGAAGTCTTCGGCAATAGTTCACCGATTATTTTATTGAACCCTGCATCTCCCAGATAAAAGAATGCAGCAATCGGAATGACTGCACCGAACACTTTAAAACCGAATTGGAAACCTTCGATAAAGTAACTTGTAGCTTTTTCAAGCCCTTTATTTTTATGGCTGACCATTGTAATGAATAAGAGGATGAAAACAGATGTACCACCTATCAATGCGGTTGCATCGCCACCCTGTAAATCAAGAATGGACATCGCAATCACGTCAAGTGCAAACAGGACAGGGATCAGGAGTGCAAAGAAGCGCTTTTGTCCTGCGGATAGCAACGTTAATTGATGTTCAGTCGGTTCCGTTGTCGGCATGGCTGATATTCCTGTAGTTGCCGTTAACAATCCGGATTTTAAGTCTCGTTTCAAGAAATAAAACGCGGTAATGGTGGTCACGAGCCCCATCACAATAACTAGGGGAATACTTGCACTGATGACATCACCAACTGGAAGCCCCGCAGCATCCGCGGTCAGTTTTGGTGCTCCTTGAATAATGAAATCACCTGATAACGCAATTCCGTGCCCGAATAAGTTCATTGCCATAGCAACCCCAAGTGCAGGCAAGCCTACTCGAAGTGCGATTGGAAGTAATACAGCGCCCATCAAAGCTACAGCTGGAGACGGCCAGAAAAACCATGAAATGACCATCATTAAGATTCCGATTGTCCAATATGCCAATGCAGGGGTCTTAATGAGTTTCGAAAACGGTGAAATCATCACATCATTGATTCCGGTCGTTGTCAGAACTTTACTCATCGCGACAATGATTGAGATAACAAGTATCGTTGGCAATAATTCTGTAATCGCGAAAATGAAGCTGTTAAAAATACTACTGATTGAGCCACTCAATGATCCAGTGGCAGTAATGGCAATTAGAAAAATACCGACGATACTTACAATGGTTGTATCACGTCTCATCACCATAAAGCCGATGATTAAAAAGATAAAAACGACATAAATCCAATGCAACGCTGTTAATTCAACACCCATCAGATTTCTTCTCCTTTCTTGCATCCTTTTGTTTGAAGAGGGTATCCCTACTTCAAGATGTTCTATAGGATATGTGCAGCAAGAAAAGTGGTGTGAGGAATGCCCAAGAATTTAAGAGACAAAAAACACCGCTCAATTAAGTGAGCGGTGTGATAAGTACTATTAAAAATCAAAGTTATCTGGATCTGGACCTACACGATTGTTTTCATTGAGTGAAGAAATTTTCTCCATTTCTTCTGCCGAAAGCTCAAAGTCAAATATAGATGCATTTTCAACAATACGATGTTCATTGATTGATTTTGGAATGGTCACAACATCATTTTGAAGATCCCAACGCAAGATGATTTGTGCCACGGATTTTCCATGTGTCTCAGCAATTTCTTTAAGTTTCACATCATCAAGTAATTGCCCTTGCATAAGGGGTGACCAAGCTTCAAGTTGAATATTGTTTTGTTGGCAAAATGCACGCAGGTCTTCCTGAGTCAATTTAGGATGGTATTCAACTTGATTGACCATCGGAACGATTGTTGCATCTTTCATTACATCTTTTAGGTGATGAATATGGAAATTACTTACTCCAATTGCTTTTACACGGTTTTCAGTATAGATAGTTTCAAGTGCTCGCCAAGTATCTTTATACTTTCCCTCTACTGGCCAGTGAATTAAGTATAGATCTAAGTAATCCAAGCCTAATTTTTTTAGGCTTGTTTCATAAGCGTCCAAAGTAGTTTCATATCCGAAATCTGCATTCCACACTTTAGAAGTGATAAATAATTCTTCCCGTGAAATACCGGTTTCTATCATTCCCTGACGGATTCCTTCACCCACTCCTTCTTCATTTTGATACACTGCAGCAGTATCAATGCTGCGGTATCCCTTTAAGATAGCAGTCTTCACAGCTTCTATTACCTCTATTCCTTCTTCAACTTTAAAARCGCCTAATCCGAACCAAGGCATTTTGATTCCATTATGTAAAGTTGTACATGCTTGCAAGTTATTTTTCATTTTTGTTATTCCTCCAGTGTCTACATATTTTACACTTTCCMATTCTCTCTTTTTTCATTTAACACTTCAATTAATTGACCTTACCAATATAATTTCCATGAATAATAAACGCTCTTTTCCTTGAAAACACTGATTTGTTATACACTTGCATTATGCAAATTAATACAATGTAATATACTTGCATTTTACAACAATAATACAATACTTGTTAAACTCAAGTAACTTACAATGAATATGTTTGTATTCCACAGCTATTACACATAAGAAAAACCATCCCCTGTTTGTTGGGAATGGCTTACTTCTTAACCTAAATCTTTACCGTAAACAATTTCATCTTCATCCTGCACATCCACCGCATTAATGATATGTACTGATGTGCGTAAATACATTTTTGCGGTATCATCTGTTAACACCCAGCGTTCATCTGGCATCAATTCAAAAGGCACCATACGGGTTTCTTTTGATTTTACTGAGCCTACCATTTCAATGGTGTGTTTCGCCACACACTCTTCAGTTACATCAAAATCACTGTCTTCCCGATGCCCTTCTTTTCTCAACAATACTTCTAGTTTAATGAACTCAATAACTTGTTCGCTTTGACCACCATTAATATAAATTTTACCTGATAGTGATTCTCCGTGCGCAATTTCAGGTTTGTCTACAACAGTATCTACTTTCATTGAACCAATACCGATTGTAGACAAAAACTTTTTCAACATCATGTCTTCCTCCCTGTCATAGAAACCATTCCATCCATTCCAATTGATTCACTTATCTCATGTCCATTATCAATAATGATGATCAAGCTCTGTTTCATGTCGATTGTATCTACGCTTAAATAACTTATAAATATGCGTGACCAATACTTTAAGTAAAGCATACCCTGGAATCCCTAAAATTACGCCTGGAACTCCAAACAATGAACCCGCAGTCAATAAAACAAAAATAATGGTAATTGGATGTATATGTAGTGATTTACCCATAATCTGAGGAGAAATAAACTTCCCTTCTACTAATTGTACGACTGTCCACACAATAGCCAATTTAAACAGCATGAATGGGGAAGTTACGATAGCAATCACAGCTGCTGGTGCGATTGCAATAATCGGTCCTAAATAGGGCACTACACTAGTAATCATGGCTAAAACCCCTAGAAGCAAAGCATAGTCCATACCAATAATAACGAAACCGATGAACACCATAAATCCAATGCACATCGCGATCAAAATTTGTCCTTGAATATATGCACTGATTTGTTTGTCTGCATCTTTCATTACCTGACGTGTATCTTCTCTCATGCGTGGAGGCAATAAATTCAGAATATATTGCGGTAACTTTTCGCCGTCTTTCAACAAGTAAAACAAAATAAATGGCACGGTTACAATCGCCAATATTAAACCTGTCAAAGTGGAGATTACTTTCCCAATCCCACTAGCAACTCCACCCACAGCATCCTGGAGGGTATTTCCAATATCCTCAGGTAGTTGCTGCAGTATTATATTTACATCAAATTCAAGATTAGCATAGTAACTCGAAAAGATTGATGTTTTAAGAAAGGCATCAATAGATATGACAAGTTCCTTGAAGTATCCAGGGAAATCTTGAATCAAATTCGTTAACTGCGTTTTTAGGAACGGAAACACAAGTAAGATTAATAAGGTGATGAGGCCGATTAACCCTAAGAAAATAATAAGAATGCCCCAGATTTTCGGTATTTTCAACCGTATCAAAAGCCGCAGTAAAGGACGTAAAAGGTAATACCCAATGGTTGCTAAAATGACAGGCAATACGACAT
>NZ_JBFUIO010000039.1:0-24750 GCF_056401835.1 Paenisporosarcina sp. P4_D4
ATTGAATACTCTACAAAATCTTTGAATTATTATAAAGATAATCTGATTTTTGCTAGAGCGATTGATTGCTACATTGTTACGGGCGTGGCCCAGATGATGACTGCTAAATTTAAAAGTGCTGAAGAATGTTTCCTTCTTACGCAAAAATTAGCTAAAGATGTGCGTTTGACACAATATGATGGTATTATTACTCAAAACTTAGGAGCGCTTTATTCTTTAAAGGGAAATCGTGATAAAGCAATCTCTTATTTTATTGAAAGCCTAGAATATTGGGATGATACAGAAGGACATTTAATAACTATTTTTTCAATAGTTAAAGAATATTCAAAAACAGAAAATATTGGCAAGGTTATCGAATGGTGTGAAAAAGGACTTTCTTTAATTGAAAAAGAGTCAATGGAGAAGTACATGTCATTTTTCTATCATTTTAATATATATAAAGTTAAGCACGAGATGGACCTAGCTTCTGATCAAATCATTCTTTCTGCAATCCAGCATTTTGAGACAGTTAAAGATTATCGCTATGCCAATAAATATTCTATTTTACTGGGCAAAATATATAGCGAAAACAGGAAATACAAAAATTCTGCTTTAACTTACCAACAAGCTGTTCTTTACCAATTTAAATTAAAATCTATTAACATACTGGAGGAATTATAATGAAGAAGAAACTACTATTAACTTTCATCGCTGCATTGCTTGTCATGACATTTGCTCAACAAGGTATTACACTGGCGGACAATGTGCTTCCTAGAATTACAAGCATTCAATCACCTACATTCATTGCTCTAAACAACTAATTAAAAAAGCAGAAACTGCCGGGATTTTCATCCCATTGCAGTCTCTGCTTTTTTATTTGATTTGTTTTTTGGATACGCCCTCTGATAAAGAGTCTTTTAGTTGGTTGTGATTTTTACGGCTTTTCGAGGACATGAACTTATAAATTAAGAGGCCAGTGATGAACGCTGGAATGATGAACACAATAACCGTGAGAAAGAAGTCACCTATATTCAATTTGTTTCCCCCTCTCTTTAAGTTTCTATTTATATATAGAATACGCAATATCTCACATTTGTGTTTCAATTATTAACAATTTATTTTTTATACTAAATTGCCCATATAATGGAATGTTAAAAGCCACTCTTCTCATAGAGTGGCTTTCGTATTGTTATCTGTTAAAGAATTTTGTACAACGTGTAAAAATGCATTAATTTCTTCCACAGTTGTCTTGTGATTAAAAGAAACTCTTATAAATCTATTTGCCATATCTCGTTCAAGGCCCATTGCGCTTAAAGCAGAAATTGCTTCCCCATAGCCAATTTTGCAAGCCGTTCCAGTGGAGATGGCAATCTGATGACGATTGCATTCTAGCATCAGCCACTGCCCTTCTACATGTGGCAAAATTAATCCTTGTATAAAAGGAGACTTAGTCGCTGGGTTTCCTACTAAATGGACAGATTCAGGTAGATGAGCCAAGATAAAATCTYGTAAATGACTCGCCTGTTGATAGGCACCATCTTGCTCCGCAAAGGCATATTTTGCCGCGATTGTCGCTGCTACAATTGCTGGGATATCGACTGTGCCAGCTCGAAATCCACTTTGATGCGTGGTACCTTCATAAACAGATTCCCAGTGTACGGACGGGTCTAAATAAACGATTCCTACCCCTTTAGGTCCTCCAATTTTATGCGCTGAGCAAACGACGGACGTTACATTCAATGCACGAACATCCACAGGTATCTTCCCGACTCCCTGCACCATATCGCAATGTATAGGCACGCCAAATTGCTTGGCATGTGTTGCACATGATACAACCGGTTGAATGGCTCCCATTTCCGAGTTGACTAGCTGCATGATGACTAAAGCGGTATTATGTTTCACCGATTTCTTAAACAATGGCAAATCGATTACACCATATTTGTCTACCGGTATGTAGTGAATACGGTAGCCTTCTTTTTCTAATTCGTGCAGTGCGGTTAATACGGACGCATGCTCAAGTTTGGTTGTGACGATATCCCGATATTCAAGAGGTCTTCCTCTTAATAAGGATCGAATTGTCAGTTGATTTCCTTCTGAAGCATTGGCTGTAAAGAAGATCCCTTCCGCCCGTCCATTTAAAAATTTTGCCCACAATTGCTTACAAGATAATAAGTATGCTGCAGCGGTTGAACCTGCATCGTGCAAACTTTGTGTGTTTCCAAAAGCTTTCGTTGCCGCCTCTACATAAGCGTCAATCGCTTCTTTTCTCATTGGGGATGTGGCAGCTGTATCTAAGTAAATCATCAAAAATCACCCATTTTCCTTCCAAAAACGATTTTCTTCTTGTAATCACTGTATCTTTATGTCATTAATAGTGTCAAGACAGCTGTAAACTTTTCGAAAAGTTGGTGTGAAGAATGTTTGATATTTGTATCATCGGTGGTGGAGTCGCAGGGTTAATGCTCGCTCATTCTCTCCCCGCTTCCATGTCCATTGCTATCCTCACAAAAGAAAATCCTTTCACTAGTAATACTGCACTTGCTCAAGGCGGAATTGCAGCATCACTTGCTCCTTATGATTCCCCTGAGACACATGCCGTCGATACAATTCTTGCTACTGCTGATCATGCGCACTATTCACGCGTGGAGCTTCTTGTTCATGAGGGAAAAGTACTCATCGAAAGATTGATGGCACAAGGACTTCCTTTTGATGCTAACTCGCATGGCTTACCCGAACTTGGTCAAGAAGCTGCACACACACAACGGAGGATTTTACATGCTGGTGGAGATCAGACCGGCAAGATGTTAATGCATTATTTGCTCGAACAAACACAAGAAAAAGTTACCCGCCTCCCTTTTCATACCGTACTGCAATTGCAAATTGATGACGGGCAATGTACTGGGGCGTTCGTTAGTGATTCAAATGKTCACAAACATCTTATTAAAGCGAGACATGTTGTTCTTGCGACCGGCGGTATTGGCCAACTTTATAGTCAGACATCCAATTCCCCAGTAGCAACGGGAGATGGGTTATCCCTTGCCTATCATGCAGGTGCTATTTTGGAAGACTTGGAATTTGTTCAATTTCACCCCACCATTTTTACGTTGAATGGAAAATCGTGCGGTCTTATTTCTGAAGCCGTAAGAGGTGAAGGTGCTTTCCTCGTTAATCAAGACGGAATTCGTGTGATGAAGGATGTTCACCCGTTGATGGAACTAGCACCACGGGATATTGTCGCTCGTGTCATTGAGTGGCACTGGCAAAAAAAAGACCCCGTTTATTTGGATGCTCGACATATTTACCGGTTCGATAAAAAATTCCCATCAATCTATGCTAATTGTATGAGTTATGGTGTGAATCCACTTCATGAGTTATTACCTGTTCGTCCAGGCGCTCACTTTCATATGGGTGGCGTACAAACTAATGATGTTGGGGAAACATCCATTCCGCAGCTGTATGCAATTGGTGAAGTAGCTTCTACAGGTGTGCATGGAGCGAATCGTTTAGCTAGTAATTCATTATTGGAAGGTCTTGTTTTTGCAGAACGATTGGCAAAGAGATTGCAAGAAAACGTGATTCGCTCAGGAATTCAACTTGATGAAGAAGTAGATTGTTCATTCATTCAGGTCTCTCCAGCGACTATGCAACTACGAATGACGGAACAAGTCGGAATTATTCGCACGGGAAACGGTCTTGCAGATTATATTCAAGAATTCCCTCTCTCTCGCCTTAACCTTGCAAACTACACAAAAGAAGAAATACAGCTTATTCACCGTTATACAGCTAGCAGTTTAATTGCAAAATCCGCCTTCCTTCGAACTGAAAGCCGAGGAGGTCATTATCGACATGATTATCCAACGTCGGCTGATGAATGGACAGGAAAAGTTATCGAACGTTCCATTCAAAGGGTGTCGACGAGATTACGTGAAATTGAAAGTAAGGAGACTGTAAAATGAATCGTTTAAAAGTAGAAGCTGCGTTAAAAAATTTCTTAATTGAAGATATAGGAGATCGTGACGTGTCCTCAGTTCTCTTCCAGGAATCCAACATCGGCGAGGCCATTGTGCGTCTTAAAGAGGATGGAGTGGTAGCTGGTTTGCAGTGTTTTACATGGGGTTATGGTTTACTGGATAACACAGTGGAAGTAGAACTGTTAAAAAAAGATGGGGATCATGTGGCATCTGGTGAAGCTATTGTTCGATTGAAGGGTCCGATTGCTTCCTTACTGTCAGGAGAACGCGTGCTATTGAATTTAGTTCAGCGAATGAGTGCCATTGCAACTTTGACAGCTAAATGTGTGGAAGCACTTGGCTCATCGCATACACGCATTGTGGATACACGCAAAACGACACCGGGTCTCCGAATGTTTGAAAAATATGCAGTTCGGGCTGGAGGCGGCTTTAATCATCGCATTGGTTTGTACGATGCGGTGATGTTGAAAGACAATCATATCGCTGCGGCGGGTTCCATTACGCAAGCCGTGGAAAAAGTCCGTGCTTTGCTTGGTCATATGGTCATGATTGAAGTGGAGGTAGAAACAGAAGAACAATTACTTGAAGCAATTAAGGCAAAACCACATGTCATCATGTTTGATAATCAAACGCCTGAGACGATGACACGTTGGTCAAAACTTGTGCCAGCTTCCATTCGTACAGAAGCTTCTGGAGGAATTGATTTATATAAACTTTCATCATACCGTCATACTGGAGTCGACGTTATTTCCATTGGCGCACTAACGCATAGTGTCTCAAACATAGATATCAGTATGAATTTAACCGTTTCAAGTAAGGAGGCCGTTTTCGCATGACATCGTTATTAGAAGAATTACAAATTGCTGATCCAATACCTGCCCATTACTTGAACACGCCTGCAAAAGAACTACATGAACGAGCATTGAAGGCTAAGAAGTTATTGGGTGAAAGGTTGTACATTTTGGGGCACCATTACCAAAAAGATGAAGTCATTGCCTTCGCAGACGTGATTGGCGACTCGCTTCAGTTATCGCAAATTGCAGCCAAACAAACGGCCGATTATATTATCTTTTGCGGCGTCCATTTCATGGCGGAAACCGCGGATATATTAACTACTCCAAACCAAGCAGTGATTTTGCCTGATATGAGAGCAGGTTGTTCAATGGCGGATATGGCGAACATTGATCAAACAGAACGTGCCTGGATTGAATTACAAAAATGCTTCGGTGATACAATTGTTCCTTTGACGTACGTCAATTCTACTGCAGCGATTAAAGCATTTGTCGGTCGCAATGGTGGTGCGACGGTAACTTCCTCTAACGCAGAAGAAATGGTGGAATGGGCACTTTCCCAGAAAGAGCGCATGCTATTTTTACCTGATCAGCATTTAGGACGCAACACTGCCGTGAAACTTGGCATTCCTTTGGAAACGATGGCAATTTGGGATCCGATTAAAAACCGGCTGGAATTGCAATGTGCTTTAGAAGACGTTCGAGTAATTCTATGGAAAGGACATTGCTCGGTGCACATGAATTTCTTGCCTAAACACGTGGCAAATTTAAGAGAAAAAGAGCCGGACCGCAAAATTTTAGTCCATCCTGAGTGCACGTATGAAGTGGTTGCCGCATCTGATTATGCTGGTTCCACAAAATACATCATTGATATGATTGAGGCGTCTGAAGTAGGTTCGAAATGGGCAATTGGTACGGAAATGAATTTAGTGAACCGCTTAATCGCTACCTATCCTGACCGTGATATCGTGTCCTTGAATCCCTTTATGTGCCCTTGCCTGACGATGAATCGCATTGACTTGCCCCATTTAACGTGGGCTTTGGAGGAACTCTTGGAAGGTCGCATCATCAACCAAATATCAGTTGATGAAAAAACAGCTGTGGAAGCAACCATGGCTTTGGAGAAAATGCTGTAAATAGAAAAAGAAACGATTCCCCATTGATGGAATCGTTTCTTTTCGTTTTGCTTAATTATTTAGCAAGTGCCTGATCTCTTAAAGAACGACGTAAAATTTTACCCGTCGTGTTTTTCGGTAATTCTGTCAGAAACTCAAAACTACGTGGAATTTTATATTTTGCTAAATGTTCTCCGCAATAGCTGGACAGAGCTACACTGTCGAGACTTTCGTCTTTCACTACCACATAAGCATGGACAGTCTCTCCGAAGTTGGCATCCGGTAGACCAATCACGGCTGCTTCCACGACACCCGGGTGAGCAAATAATACTTCTTCCACTTCTCGTGGGTAAACATTGTAGCCCCCAACAATGACTAAATCTTTCTTGCGGTCCACAATATAGAAATATCCATCTTCATCAATTCTCGCTAAATCACCTGTGTACAACCACCCATCACGGATTGTAGCGGCAGTCTCTTCTGGCATTTTGTAGTAGCCTTTCATCACGTTTGGTCCACGGACAATCAGTTCGCCAACTTCACCAACCCCTACATCTTCGCCAAGTTCATTCACAACCCGATTTTCAACGTTGCTAATTGAAGTCCCAATTGAGCCTACTTTACGATTACGATCTAATGGATTGAAGCAAGTAACGGGTGAAGCTTCTGACAAACCGTATCCTTCCGAAATTTGCACATTGAACTTATCTTCAAAGTTATGCAGCAAGGCAACAGGTAAAGAAGAACCTCCTGAAATCGCCAAACGAATCGTTGAGAAGTCTTCGACATTTGCCTGCGGGAATTGATACAGGAAATTGTACATTGTCGGAACCCCTGCAAAGACAGTTGCTTGCTTTTCCCTCGCTAATTCAAAAACATCTTGCGGGTTAAAGCGAGGCACTAGTAAAATCGTAGCACCTTTTAATAGTGGCGCATTCACGACAACTGTCAGTGCAAATACGTGAAATACAGGTAAAGTTGCGAGCACTTTATCTGATGAGGAAAAGCCTAAATAGTCAGCTGAATCACGTGCATTTGAATACAAGTTTCCGTGCGTTAACATAGCCCCTTTAGGACGACCCGTCGTTCCTGATGTATATAAAATAACGGCATTGTCATTCTGGTCAATATCAACAGGTAAAACTTCAGGTGAAGCAGAGATGACTAGTTGTGTAAAAGATTTCACTTTTCCGCTGAGCCCTTTAGGAAGAGCAGCCAGCTTCTCTTCCGTATCTGGAGAAGTTTCACAAATTACATATGTATGGACGGACGGAAATGCTTCTGCGGCTTTCACAACAAATGGCAAAAGCATATCAAGTGCTATTACTACTCTCGCGTCACTATCTTGAAGGATGTAGGAAATCTCATCAGGTGTATAGATTGGATTGATTGGTATTACTGTAGCTCCCAAACGCATCGTTGCGTAAAGAGAAATCAAGAAGTGTGGTGTATTGCCGAGMAATAATGCGACGTGGTCCCCTTTTTCCACACCTTGTTCACGCAAAGCTGAAGCAAAACAAGCTATCGATTGACCGAATTCTGCATAGGATGTATCTTTCCCCATAAAATGATAAGCCGTTTTAGATGGTTGTTGCAAAGCCGTTTCACGAACCCGAGATACTAAATTCATCTGACTATCCCCTTTGTATTGAATGAATACTCACTCATTATTCAATATATTCATTATATAAGAAATGTTCAGTCAATACAATAAGCACCGTGAACTTTCACGGTGCTCCTGCGGTTACTCGTCGGAAACATTATGCTCCTGCATCGCTTCGCTAGCTTCGAAACATGAAAGTACGTTGGAAACATTATGCTCCTGCAGTTACTCGTCGCAATGATTATGCTCCTGCATCGCTTCGCTAGCTTCGTCGCATAAAATTTTTCCGCTCGCTTCAGAGCGGAAAAATTTTATGCTCGGACATGTGCAATATAACGCCAGCGTATTAAAAAATAATACACGACCTGAATTAATGTGAAACCAATCAATACTAAAATCATTTCACTCAAAATGGATACTTCCGCCAAGTTCCTCCAAATGACTTGCAGTGACAAAAATGAAAATGCACTGTGTAACATCGCAATCCCCCAGGGGAGGAAAAACTGAGGAACCAGTTGACGATTGACGATTTTGATGATTTCCGGTTCGGTCAAGCCCATCCTTTTCAACACATCAAATTGTCGTTTGTCCCGCTCCAGTCCCGTATACAGTTTAAAGTAAACAAAACTTCCGGCTGCCAATAACAAAACGGCTGCAACCATTAACCCTGTAAACAATAACAACGAAAATGTTGCCCGTATAACACTGTAGTTCAATCCTGGATTTTCAAAGTAAAATGGCAGAGTGGTAAAACCTCCATCATAAATTGCGTTCGTCACTTGGGAGTCTATATCTAATCCGATTGATTTTGTACGTTCCCATTCGGCTACATGGAAAGCAAAAAATTTATACGATGAKTCAAGCATTGTTCTTCCTGCAAACGGTTCGTCTATCAATCGATAGTCTATGTCGTCTACTACCACAATGTTTGATCCTATAATCATTGAGGGAAATAACATCTTCGGATACACACCATGGATTTTAATCGGGACATTGCTTTCTTCCAATACAGTCTGAATTTCTTTACCTTTTAAATTGCCGATTGATTCCTCAGAATACGGAATAAACATGGCTTCTCCAGGAGCCAATTCAATGAGTGGCGAACCGAGTGCTAGTGCTAAACTATTGACATCCGACTCTCTTAAAATATCCACCGAGTTCCGTGAAAAGGATGAAGTTTGCTGTTTAATTAAGAACGGCACAAGCGTGTAGGATAACCCCTGCTCTTCCAATTCCTTACGCAATAATGAAATGTGGTCTGATTCATATGGATTATTCATTTCACTCGAATAGATTAGCGAAAGCGGGTTTATTTCACGAAACTGCCCTGTATAGGAAGACAGAGATGTTAATGTTCCAACTGATAAAAAAGCAACAGTCGAAACGATGGTGACGATAAAATACATACGTGCATTTTCACGGAGCTTTACAGCCACTTCCGAAACGGCGATCATGCGATACGGATGCCAGTAAAGAGACTTGCGTTTGCGTACTTGATGAAGCAAAAATAACACACTATGTGTAAAGAAGAAATACGTACCTAGTGCAGCAAGAGGTGGTAAAACAATGGCCAAAGCCAGTACCACATTCATCGATGTAAACGCGGCCGCTCCGTACGCAAACAATAACATGGCAATGCCTAGAATTGCTTTCACTGTCGAGTAACTTTGTAGTTCATCGTTCTTCCAGTAACCACGTATCAGTTCGATTATTTTTTGCTCTCGTATGAACACGACGCTCGTCATCGCAATGATGACGAAAAGACTGAAAAATGCCCCAATTGTCAAGGCAAAGGGCTTAATTGATACATATAAAGGTAAACTTTCCAATTGAAGCAATTCGCGCACAATCATAAAAAAGAATTTGGAAAAGGCATACCCAAAAAAGATCCCGGTTGCTACAGATACAGCACCAATCAACATCGTTTCTAGGAAAATCAATTTATTCAATTGCTTCTTCTCCATACCGAGTTGAAGTAGCAACCCGAACTCTTTGGAACGGGCCTGTAAAAAAGCGCTCATGGAATAGAATAGGAAAAACAGCGTAAATATGTACAATATTATTTCCGCTACAATCATCCCTGAGGCCGCAAATTCCCTTAAAAATTCATCTTCGATTTTCGGATGAAATAGTAACATGGAATACATGAAAAAGACCATGACTGAAAACATACTCGCCATAAAAAAAGCGGCATATATTCGACGATTTCGAATGACATTACGATAGGCGAATTGTCGAAAGGTCATTGACATTGCCTCCTAGCAAAGACAGCACGTTCAAAATACGTTGGAAAAAGGTTTGCCTGCGATTATCGCTATAAATTTCATTAAAAAACTCACCGTCTTTTATGAAAATGACACGGTCACAGTAACTTGCGGCAATTGGATCATGTGTGACCATGAGTATCGTTGTTTTTTGTTCCTGATTTACCTTTGCCAATAGTTCTAGCACATCACGAGAAGCTTTAGAATCCAAGTTCCCGGTTGGCTCATCGGCTAAAATAAAGGCGGGATGATGAATGAGCGCCCGCCCAATCGCAGTCCGTTGTGCTTGTCCTCCAGAAATTTCATTCGGTCGTTTTTCAAGTATTTGTTCCAAGTTCAATTTCTTCGCCAAATCTTCTATACGTCGCTTCATTTCATCTAGTGGAAGTCCATCCAGTGTTAATGGGAGAACCAAGTTTTCTTCCACTGTCAGCATTTGCAATAAATTAAAATCCTGAAAGACAAAACCGAGCTGTCTCCGACGAAAAAGAGCTAGCTCGGTTTTTGACATTTCATCTGGACGTAGCCCATCAATCGTTAGGGTACCTGAAGTTGCCGTATCAATCGTTGAAATTAGATTGAGCAGGGTCGTTTTCCCGCTACCTGACGGGCCCATGACAGCAACAAATTCACCTTTTCCCACTTCAAAACTTATTTGGTTAATTGCACGATGCGTCACTTTCCCCTCGTACACTTTCGTCACTTCGTCCATTTTCAATATGCTCATCTTCTGTTACACCTCGCTTTGCAGCTTCATGTTTATGGAAWAAAACCGATACTGTCGTGCCTTTGCCCTGCTCAGACATTACACTCATTTCATGACCGAGTTTCCCACAAATTTCATTAGCTAAATATAAGCCCATTCCTGTACTTTCTCCTGTTTTCCGACCATTTTCCCCCGTAAAAAAAGCTTTCAAGACGCGGGGAAGATCGGTCGCAGGAATACCGATTCCTTCATCTTGAACAGAAAGGAGAACTTGTCCTTGTTGACAGGTTGCTTGAACATTTACTTTCTTGCCTTCTTCAAACGTGTATTTTACGGCATTCGTGATAAACTGACCGATCACAAATTTCATCCATTTCTCATCTGTTGGCACGATAAATTCATCATCAATCGCAATCACTGGATACACATGATGTGTAATGAACAAGCGTTTATTTTCCGACACTACTTCCGACACCAATGTCTTTAGATGTACTTGTTCAATTTGCATATCCTGTTCAAACGTATCCAAGCGAGCATTCATCAAGACAGAATCAAGTCCGCGCTTCAAGCGGTCAATCTCTTCCTGCATACTTTTCTTATCGACATTGCCATCTTCTTGCAATAGCAATTCCACGACAGATAGAGGTGTTTTCATTTGATGCACCCATTGATTCATGAATTGAAGATGGCGATGCTGGTTGGCGTAGAGTGCCTGAACTTCATTTTGGTACAGTCTATACAAGCCCTGTAAATACGCTTCTATTTGTTGTTGTTCAGGTGATTTCCCATCACGCTGCAAAGCCTCTTCCATGTGCTTGGGTGGAGACAATACTTTTTGATAAAATGCGTATCGCTTCACGAACCGACCAAATAAAAACGATAAAATCAGTAACGTGCTGATGACAACTGAATAAATAGCCGTATCGACATTGCGAAATCCATCCAACCAATACAGCAACATAATAAAGAGCACCATAATCAATTGAAAAATCAAGTAAGCAGCATGTTCTTTCACAAACAGCCGGAAATTCATGACGACTCCTCCGCACTTAATATGAAACGGTACCCAGCCCCTCTTACCGTTTCAATAGTTGAGGTGATTCCGTAGTCCTGTAATTTCTTCCTTACACGCGTCATATTAACGTTCAATGTGTTCTCATCGACAAACGCTTGGTCGTCCCAAAGTTCTTCCAGTAATTGCTCACGAGTGACCACTTTTGGTGCCTGGGTCATTAATAGCTCAAGTATTGTACACTCACGTTTTTGCAGTGGAATTTCTTGCGAAGAAGTATGAAGTTCCATGCGCTCCAAATATAAACAGAGTTTGCCCGTTTTTATCGTTCGTTCTTCTTGTTTCGCTGCATATTCACCGTAAGTTCTTCGTAAATGACTTCTTATTTTGGCTAGGACGATTTCATAGTGGAAAGGTTTCGTGATGAAATCATCCCCACCATTTTCAAGCGCAAACACTTGGTCCATGTCACCAGAACGTGCTGAGATAAAAATAATCGGGCACGTCGTCTTCATGCGGAACTGACGACACCAATAGTATCCATCATAAGAAGGTAAATTAATGTCAAGCAAAATGAGGTGCGGATCGAACGCTTCGAATTCTTCTAAAATCAGTTCAAAGTCTTGAACCGTTTGCACTTCATAATGATATTTACGTAACGTATCGGCAAGCAGCGAGGCGATTTTCCGATCATCTTCAACGATATAAATGCGATGTGTCGACATCTTGACCTCCCCCTTAATATCTTTTTCTTAATTGTACTTAAGAACGGCTCGAAGTGCTACTCTATGTAGATTATTCCGATGAAAGGAGAGAATGGAACAATGGCGTAATTCCAGGTAGACAGTTTGGTGTTCCAGGTAGACAGAATCGCCTTCTAGGTAGATAGTTTTGCCGACCAGGTTGACAGATTAGCCTTCCAGGTTGCACAAAATAGATTTGGACGACCATCCTGCTACCTCTTGTCCATAAAAAAAGCCTGACCGAAGTCAGGCTTTCGTAATGAAAATTAATAAATCAACTGAAGGAATTCTTCTTTTGTAATTCCGCCGAGGTACGTTGAGATTTCCATATCACCTAGCGCGTCAGAAATCGCCGCTTTATCGTAAGTCACACCGATGATTCGCTTCTCGATATCTGCAACATCGCCTACTCCGAAGAAATCACCATAAATATTAGCATCTTCAATGACTCCGTTTTTCACTTGCAATCTCACATCAATTCCACCAGTTGGGAATCTTTCTGAATGTGACATATTGAATGCCGGAGACTTGCCATAATTCCATTCCCAATTTCCATAACGTTTTTTTGATAGGGCTTTGATATTTGCCCAGTCCTCTTCAGTCAATTCAATTGTTTTAACATCTTCTCCACCAAAAATTGAGTGGAGCAATTTCACACGAAACTCTTCAATTGTAATTTGCTTGTCCAAAAACTCGGTAATATTTGCCACTCGACTGCGAATTGATTTAATTCCTTTTGATTCAATTTTGTCCTTGCGTACTTTTAATGCAGAAACCACTGCATCAATTTCAGTATTGAACATTAATGTACCATGACTGAACATACGGCCTTTTGTTGTGAATTGGGCATTTCCAGAAATTTTTCTACCTTCGGCTAAGATATCATTGCGTCCTGACAGTTCTGCATCAACTCCCATCTCTTTCAGCGCATCCACAATTGGTTGCGTAAATTTCTTGAAGTTTCTGAAGCTGTCCCCATCGTCTTTCGTGATGAAACTGAAGTTTAAATTACCCAAATCATGATAAACAGCTCCGCCACCAGATAGTCTGCGTACTACGTGAATACCGTTAATATCTACGTAATCTGTATCGATTTCTTCAATGGTGTTCTGGTTCTTGCCGATAATAATAGCTGGTTCATTGATATAGAACAGAAAGAAAGAATCCTTTTCTATGTCCATTGTTTTTAGTGCATATTCTTCAATCGCCAAATTTATGCGAGGATCTGTAATTCCTTTGTTATCAATAAAATACATGAGGGTATCGCTCCTTTTAGATGTTATTCATATTATATAGGAATATTAGGCGTTTGTGTTGACATTCGTTTAACTGTTATAATACAATACCATATACGATAACAGTACTAGTACAGAAAAAGGAGGTCACCGACATGATTGAGAATGTAGTAGAGTTTTTCAAGAACCTTCCCCCTAAGCAATGTGCCCAATGTGGAGAAAAAATCGAAGAACAGCATGAATGCTACGGTAATACATGCGATAAATGTAATACTATTTAACCTAAAAAAACAGCCGTTCAGGATTTACCTCCTGAACGGCCGTTTTTTTATGCTTCCTGTACTTTTGAATAGCGTCGCTTGAACAAAATGACGAAATAAGTCATCGTGCATGCAGCTGCTGCTATAAAGAATGCCAGCAATATTCCGATATTCCACTGAATAAAGTCAATATCCGTTGAGGAAATCGCAGCTTTGAATCCTTGTACGGAATAGGTCATCGGCAACCATTGGTTAAATATTTGCAATGGTTGCGGAATCATTTCGAGCGGGAACGTTCCTGCACTTGTCACCAGTTGCAAAATAAGAATGATTATGGCGACAAATCTACCACTGTCACCAAGAACTGAGACGAGCAATTGCACGATGGCTAAAAAGGTGAAACTTGTTATGATGGCAATCGCAATAAACCATCCAAGATTTTCTGGATCTAATCCTAATCCAAAAATTAGGATTGCTACCGCAATCAGTGCTTGCACAACGCCAACGATACCGAGAACGGTCATTTTACTCGTTGCCCATGCAAAACCACTTGTCGGTGGGATAGCTGTTTGTACCAGAGGGAAAACGATCGAAATTAGCAATGCTCCCACAAACAATCCAAGTGACAAGAAATATGGCGCAAATCCTGTTCCATAGTTTGGCACGTGATTGACAGCTGATTTTGTTACGCCAACAGGAGAAGAAGCCATGTCAATCGTATCTTCGTTAGCATTTACTGCGCTTGCTACAGTAGAAGCATCTGCAAGTTTTTCTTGTAAAGAAGACGTACCTTCAGCTAGTTTCGCTGTCCCATCAACAAGCTGAGTGGATCCAGCAGCAAGTTCTCCAGATTTTGATGCAATTTGTGATGTACCTGAAGTTAACTCGTTCGAACCTTGAACAAGTTGTTGCAACCCGTTTGAAAGTTCATTACTGCCCGTAGAGGCACTTGCCAACCCGTTTTTCAAATCTCCCAACTTAGTCGAAAGGGTGTCACTTCCAGTTGCTAAAGATGCAGCCCCTGTATTTAATGCTTCGGAAGATTGAGTTAAGGTAGACAATCCATTCGCAAGCTCCTGATGACCTGTAGCTAATTTCTCTGCACCAGATGATGCTTGACTCATGCCGCCGCTTAGCTGTTCTGTTCCGACTTGTAACTCACCTAAACCTTGAGAAACTTGTGAACTTCCTTGTTGTAGTTGCTCAAGTGCCCCTTTCAAAGCGGTTTGTTGCTCTTTTGGAAGGGATGCGAGAATCGGAGCCATTTGTTCAGATAAAGTCTCTAAACCAGCTGTTACTTGAGTAGACCCCCCTGCCAATTTTCCAACAGATTGATTCGTCATGGAGGCACCTTGTTGCAGTTGGCTTAGCGCTTCATTGAGTTGCTGTTCTTTTTCATTTGCCGCCGCTAATCCATTTGATACTTTTGCGACACCTTGCGTATAAGACGCAACTCCATCTTGCAGTTGGCCTGCTCCATCTGCTGCTTTACCAGCACCTTGTTGTAACTGACCCGCTCCTGCTGTAAGTTTCCCAAGTCCTTCATTTAATTCTGTTGCTCCATTTGATGCTTTTACGGCTCCTGAAGCAAGTGCAGTTGACCCATCAGCCAATTGTACCGATCCGCTTGCCAATTGTTCCAAGTAACCTTTCAAATCCGTCGCTCCAGAAGAAAGACTATCTGCTCCAGCCGTTAATTTCTCAGCTCCGTCTGCAGCCTCCCCATACCCATTGCCCATTTTAGAAATGGAAGCGAAAAGATTTTCAGAGTAACTAGCGACGACTTGTTTATTTACTTCTGCACGAATTTGTTCAATTGCTGACTCACCAATTTGTGCGGATAAGAAATTAAACCCTTCGTTCGGTTTGTATTCAATCATCAATTTTTCAGGTTTCTCATCTAAAAGTGTCGTTGCATGTTGAGAAAAATTCGAAGGAATCTCAATTACCATATAATAGTCTTGATTTTTCAGAGCTTCTTCTCCCTGTTTTTTTGACACTTCCACAAAATGGAACTCTTGACTATCTACCAGGTTCTTCGTGAGATCCTTCCCGACTGTTATGCGTTCCCCATCCAATTCAGCTCCCGCATCCTCATTAACTATTGCTACTGGCAGTTCATTTAACTGTTCATAGGGATCCCAAAACGCCCATAAGAACATCCCCGCATACAATACCGGAATGAATAAAACCGCTAGGATCGGAACAAGTAATTTACGGTTCTTAACAATGTTTAGAAATTCTTGTTTTATCATCTAATTTCCTCCTAATACTTATTGACCAAATTTCTCAATCGGTCATTTTGTTTCAAAAAAAGAGTCTCACTTAATGAGACTTCGGAATATAGTGTCACGAAATACATCCACTATTTTTTCTTCCGGCAACGCTTGCTCATGAGTCTTTTGCCAATCAACAGCAAAGGCCATATAGGCTTTAAAAATTAAATAGGCGACTAGTTCAACATCAACTACTCTTATTTCATTCTTGGCAATCGCCCGCTCGATATGCTCTGCAATATAGCGTACAATTTCTTGTTCAACCTTTACAAGAACAGCCTGAACGACTGGCGTTTTCATATCTTTTTCTTCAGCAATCAACTTTGCAAGTAAAGCGTGTCGCTCCCGGAATTCCAGCATTTTCATTAATACGAGATGGGCATTTTTCTGGAAAGAGCACTGATCCGAAATGATGGCATCTTTTTCTGCCTTCATTTCATTAATCATCGTAAAGGCAATTTCATGAAACAATTCTTCTTTATTTGCAAAAAATGTATAAATCGTCCCTTTTCCTACATTTGCAACCTTCGCCACTTGATCCATGGTGGTCGCTTTATAACCAAATAAAGAAAATGATTTAGTTGCTGCTTCTAAAATTTCATGTCTGCGATCCAATTCTTTCACCTCACCTCATAAAATTGACTAAAAAACCATATTGGTCATCTAGTCATAATCATAATAGATTCTTATGTTTTTTACAATAGGCAATTCATTACTGTCATTATTTGTTCATAAATCATTAATCCTTCTTAATATATAGTATGAACTGATAATGGCTAAAATGGTTGCAATAATGGAGCGAATGAATAGACTCATAATGCCATCAGCACCAAAAGGATGGAAAATCATAATCTTCAACAGAAAATCAAAACACCAGATTAAAATGATGAAAATCATAAATTTCATAATAAGATACATAGTTTTCCCACCTACTATTACAATTTCTGATAGATTTACTAAACACTATAATACAATTTAAAGAGCTTTTTTAAAAAAGCCCTTACTTTCAACAATTGAAAAAACACAAAACAGATTAGAGCCAACTATTATAATCAACTTTTATCTGGATTAACTTCCTATGATTCTAATCCTAACCGGAACTCGTGACGACAAAGGTTGAACAAATAAAGGGAAAAATTCTCAAATCATTACCCAAATTCACTCAATTCCTCACAATCCATTGCTTAAATTCCATCCCAATAAAAATACATTTGTGTTCTGTAAACTTAAACTTATCTTCTATTAGTTACCTACGATAAGTGAAGGTCTATATGTAAAAATTCGAATGCCTAAACTCATAGTCACCTACTACATACAATGTAAAAAACAAAAGGATGTTTGTGAATTGAAAGTTCTTGTCACGGGAAAAGCCGGATTTATTAGTTCCCATTTATTTGACGCGTTCATTTTGTCAGGAGTAAGTAGGGCGAAAAAATCTTCCATCAATGAGCTTTTAAAGTTACTGGCAGATATTAATGGTATTAATATGCAACCACTCCATACTGCTTCTCCGGATGTAGATATCAAACATAGTTGTCTTTTTAATAAAAACGCACATCAAGGGCTATATTGGGATCCTCTCGTTAAAATCCAAAAGGGAATGAATGATACCTATGCTTTTATCAATCTAATTGACTGTACATTTCTAGGTCCTTTCAATTTTCATTCCGATAGGAGTGGAGGATTTGACGCAAAATAACGAGTCATCAAGCCAGTTCCCGCTAAATGCTATACCATTGGGGAAACCGAGGATTTTAATTACAGGAGCAAATGGATTTACGGGGAAACACGCATGCCAATACTTTATGAATGAGAACTATCATGTGATTGCAGTAACGAGAATGGCAACCAATCAAATTTCAAATCGCTTAATAACCTATGAAAAATGTGAACTTACAGATAAACAGGCAGTTAAAATGCTAATCAAAAAAACAAAACCCGATTTTCTTCTTCATTTGGCAGGTCAGAACCATGTTGAAGCATCCTGGAGTGATCCACTTGGCTCTCTCGAGGCAAATGTTTTCTCTACTGCATATTTATTGGAAGCCCTGCGAAATGAAGAATCTGATTGTAGAATTGTAGTTGTTGGATCCTCGCTGGAATTCAATCCTGCCGACTTCTCCGCTCCTCACCATCCCTATGCTTTATCAAAAACTCTTCAAACATTGATTGCACAGTCCTGGGAAATGCTTTATGGAATGAATGTTATTATCGCAAAGCCTTCTAATCTTATCGGTCCGGGCATTTCTTACGGGCAATGCTCAATCCTTGCAAAAAAAGTAGTTGAAATGGAATTCACTAATGCCGAAAAAATACTTAAAGTAATTAACTTACATGCGAGACTCGATTTTTTGGATGTTAGAGATGCTATTTTGGCGTACGATACATTATTTCAAAAAGGTATTCCTGKCAAAATGTATGCTATATCGTCTGGAAAATACAAGTACTTAAAAGACCTGATAAATGCTCTCCGTCTTTATTCTTCTGTTGAATTTGAGATTCAAACATTGGGCAATTACCTTGAAGTAGTTAAACCTCTTAGACCTAATTCAATCAATAAACTTGGATGGCAACCTAGCATATCATTTGAGGAGTCAATACAGGACATTCTATCGTATTATCGCGATGTTTCACTTGGTTTTTCATAACTTTTTTGTGAATATAGCAGGTACTATTATCCTTGTACTCTCTGCTTAATCAAAAGGCTCCGTTTACTTTTACTATTGATTATTTATAGAGGAAATCCGCACCCTTTCGTGAACTACGTAGAAAAGATTTAGGCCAAAGGTTATTTGGTCATGACCATTCCTCCGAAGCTATCGCAGCGAAAATTGGTATTTTATACCACTCTAATCTTTTATAATAACTCTACAATAAACGTAAACAAAAGGACAACTCCGAGGAGTTGCCCTTTCACATTCATTTATTTAACAAACAAGTCATCCAAAACTTCACTGACAGCGGCTTTCCCTTGATCGACACAATCAGGCAGTCCAAGTCCTTCATAAGAACTTCCTGCTAGCTTAATCATTGGAAAACGCTCTTGAATCTCTCTTTTCGCTTTAGCCACGCGCTCTTTATGCCCTACCACATATTGGGGAGAAGCATTTCTCCATCGAGTGACGACAGAAAATAGAGGTTCTTGATCAATGTTAATCGTTTTGCGTAAGTCCGAGAGAACGATTTTTTCAAGTTCGCTGTCTGATAATTCAACCGCAGACTCATCGCCTGCCCGACCAACAAATCCTCGAAGCAATACATGCCCGTCTGGTGTTGTTGTTGGCCACTTACGATGTGTCCACGTACAGGCAGTGATGGAGTAATCACTGTTTCGAGACACTAAGAAGCCAGTGCCTTCTTTATCTTGTTTGACTGCTTCTTCTTTAAAAGCCAGTGCAACAGTCGCCACTGAAGTAGCAGGCATTTCCTCGAAATCAGCCATCAATCCGTGCTCTTCAAATAATGGCAGAGCGGCGAGATGTGGTGTTGCAAAAATCAATTGATCGAGAAGCATTTCTGAATCGTTGTTTAGGAACAAATTCACTTGTTCCCCAACTCGTTCGAAACGTTCCACACGAACACCCTTCATAACTGAACCTGGTTCAAGCTGTGCTTCAATTGCTTCCACAACAGTTTCCAATCCATTTTTGAATGTACGGAAAATACCTTCTTTTGACTTAACAAGCGGCTGTTTTGGTGTCGTTTTTTTCGAACCGATTATCAAACTTCGATGTTCCTGTTCCAGTTTATAAAACTGGGGAAACGTAGCCTGAAGGCTCATTTTATCAATGTCTCCTGAGTAGATGCCTGATAATAAAGGTTCAATTAAATTTTCAACCACTTCACCGCCGAAACGTCTACGTAAGAATTGTCCAACCGACTGATCTCCGTTAACAGAGGACTTAGGTAAAATAAAATCTCCAGCCGCGCGAAATTTCCCACTCCATGAGAACAATCCTGAGGTGACGAAAGGCGATATTTGTGTAGGGATGCCCATGACAGACCCTCCAGGAATTGGGTGCAGCCCGTCATTGACCAGAATATATGCCTGTCCAGTTGCATTGCTGACAAGTTGGTCACTGATGCCAAGATCCTCGGCTAAAATGCCAAAGCTTTTTTTACGTGCCAAAAACGAGTCAGGTCCCCGTTCAATGACAAATCCATCTTTACGGACTGTTTGGATTTTCCCTCCGAGTCGATGGGAAGCTTCTATCAAAACTACTTCAAGAGGATACCCTTTTTCTTTCGCTTCTTTCTGCAAGTAATATGCAGCTGCCAATCCAGTAATTCCCCCACCAACTATCGCTACTTTTCGTTTTCCTTGAGACACAGTCATCATCACTTTCGATTTCAGTTTCCTTATTTTTTATCTAAATGTTTCAATACAACATCGGACATAGCATCAATAAATAATGGTTGTGTGTTAGGCATTTCAGGTCGGTAGTAATTGGCACCGATTTCATCAGTCACCACTTTACACTCATAATCATTGTCGAATAACACTTCTAAATGATCTGCGACAAACCCTACTGGCGTATAGACAAATGTAGAATAGCCTTTTTGTTCGTGCAATTCATGAGTAAGGTCTTGAACGTCTGGTCCAATCCAAGGTTCTGGCGTTTGACCAGCACTTTGCCAACCGACTTCGTAGTTTTCAATAGCAGCTGATTGCGCGATTAAGTTGGCCGTTTCTTTTAATTGATCTGGATATGGATCGCCATTTGCGATAATTTTTTCAGGTAATGAGTGTGCAGAAACGATTAAACAAGCTTTTTCACGTTGTTCTGCCGACATCGAATTGAAAGTTTCGGAAACCTTTTCAGACCAATACTGAATGAATTTTGGTTCATCGTACCAACTCTCTACTGAAGTGATCTGTAGACTACCTAATTTTTCAGCAGTTTCTTGTACACGTCCGTTATACGACTTAATCGAGAATGTTGAGAAATGAGGTGCAAGTACAATGGAAACCGCTTCTGTGATTCCATCTTTATGCATTTGCTCCACGGCATCTTCAACAAACGGTTCAATATGTTTTAACCCAATGTATAATTTGAATTCAATTTCGTCTTGAACGGCATTCAAACGGTCACGAAGTGCAGTCGCTTGGTCGTCTGTAATTTTTGCCAAAGGAGAAATTCCACCGATTGCACGATAGCGGTCTCTTAAATCGATAAGAGCTTCTGGACTTGGCGGACGACCATGACGAATATGTGTATAATAACGCTCTAAATCTTCTTCTTTATAGGGCGTACCGTAAGCCATCACAAGCAGTCCCATTGTTTTTTTAGTCAACTTGATCACCTCGTTCATTAATTTACAATCTTCATTTTGCTAGGTTCAATTTCATTGCGCGAACTTGTAAGCCTTATGAATGTGCTTTGATTTGTGCACGGCTGTATTCATGGACAAATGACGTCAATCGTTTTAATGTATCTGGATTTACTTCAGGGAATACGCCATGTCCTAAATTGAAAATGTGTGAAGGATGAGCAATTCCTTGATCGATGATTTCTTTAGCACGTTCTTCAATGACAGACCAATCTGCCAACAAAAGAGATGGGTCCAAGTTTCCTTGAAGCGTTTTTGTTAAGCCCATTGCTCGAGCTTCTTTGATTGATAAGCGCCAGTCTAGACCTACTACGTCCACTGGCAGATCATGCCACTCTTTTGCTAAATGACTTGCACCAACACCAAATGTCGTTACAGGTACACCTTGTTCTTTAATAGCAGTAAAAATTCGTGTCATTATCGGTTTGATGAAAATACGGTAATCTTCAATATTCAATGCGCCAACCCATGAATCAAAAATTTGAATGGCTTTAGCACCAGCATCGATTTGTGCTTTAGTATAAATGATAATCATATCAGCAAGCTTGTCCATTAATGCAAACCACGCTTGAGGCTCAGAGACCATGAATGCTTTCGTTTTGTTGTAATTTTTAGAAGGACCGCCTTCAATCATGTAACTTGCAAGTGTGAACGGAGCTCCAGAGAAACCGATTAACGGAACATCCAGTTGTTCTTCAGTCAAAATTTTGATGGTTTCAAGAACAAATGGGATGTGATCTTGAGGCGAAAGTTCACCAAGTTTTTCTACATCTTGCACTGTGCGAATCGGATTAGAAATAACAGGACCCACGCCTGATTTGATTTTCACATCAACGCCGATTCCTGGAAGTGGTGTCACGATATCTTTATATAAAATCGCGGCATCCACATTGTAATTTTCAACCGGTAAGCGTGTGACGTATGCACAAAGTTCTGGTTGATGCGTGATTTCTTCTAAAGAATATTTTTCTTTAATTTTGCGATATTCCGGTTGTGAACGTCCTGCTTGACGCATATACCATACAGGTGTGTAATCTACTTTCTCGCCTCTCGCTGCGCGTAAAAAAGTGTCGTTAATCTGTCTCATGAATTTCCTTCCTGCCTTTCAACATTACATATTTGGGGTCGTCCTTGTTATATTCGTTCTAAATATAGACGTTCTCTACACTATTGTATAGATTTCAAGTGCAATTGTCATAGAATTGTCTTGATTCAACGACACTCTTTTGACAAAGTGTTGTTTTGAGCACTTTTAACTGGGGAAGATTATAATGTACATATAGAATGGAGGGATTTTGAGTGAATATTTATTTGACGTCAGGTACACCTGAATTCATGAATTCTTTAAAGGAAAAACATGCGGGAGAAAAGATGGTCGTCCTACACGGACAAGGAAATGCAGTGCTACTTCATGAAACAAGTGGCAAAACAGTTTTTCAAACACCGCGTAAGTATGAAGTCATCGACTCTTCAGGTGAATTAAGTGACCAGGGCTACTTCGTTTTCAACAATATCCCAGTAACGGAAGAAGGTCGCCCGATTTTTGAACACCGATTCACAAATCGTCCGCGTGCTATTGAAAATGAGCCAGGATTTATTGCAATCCGCGTATTGCGTCCAGTCGGTTCGGACACATACATCATTTTGACGGAATGGACTGGTGCAGGCTCATTCGAAGCTTGGCAGAATTCACAAGCTTATAACAAGGCACATGAAAAACGCGGTACCGATGAAGGCATCGACAAACGTCCAAATATCTTCTCAAGTGCTTCTTATGTTACAACTTATAAAACTGCAAAAAAGACAGACGAAGCTTAATAATATTGAAAAGCGCCTATTCCCAAGGGAACGGCGCTTTTTTGATGGCTATGGATTTCTTAATAATAATTTCGTGAAATTTTTATCGCTCAAATTAGAGGATTTATCAATCAAACTAGAAATTTATCGCTCAAACTCGGTCCACAAGCAAGTTAACTTTCTTGAGAAATCGTTTAAAACCCTACATGTTAGCCATTAAACGTTTGGCAATTTGTTGATATTCATCCGGCCCAATTCCTGGCGCGAATTCTTCAGGTAAATCGTCAAGATCCGGAATTGGTCCACCTTTAGGAATGCCATCTTGTACAACAAGTGGCTGACCATTACTCGGATTATCGCCTTTCCAGATAGAGCGGATATCTTTATACTGCCCTTCATCATTCCATGTAAAGAGAACATTTCCTAACCCACGATCTTCAAATTTTACCGCATGATCAAATGACCGATTATCCAGATTCGGTATTGGAAGCATTCTTGTTAAATCAACACCAGTGGCCATTTCAATTGCTTTCGCATACGCAAGTACGTGTGTACCGCCTCGTACTAATAGATATCCAATCATTTCTCTCGCTGTTTCGTGACTCGTCATTTCATAAACGCGCATTTTATGGGTTCTTGCTCCACATTCCAAGAAGAAATTATGCAACAGATCCAGCACCAAGTTTCCGCTAGAAAACACATGGTCACCGCGCCATGGATTACCCATGGAATCCCCTGCCATCGAAGTTTGGGCGGTTGCTATGAGCGCGTACGTATTTCGTAAATCTTTACCATTCTGCAATGGTGTCAAATCAGGATCACCTGCAAAGGAAATACCTTTGTTCAAGATATTGATGGTATTGGATACCAGCTCAACATGTCCAAATTCTTCAGCGGTAATACTTGCGACTAAGTCATAAAATGGTTTAAATTTCGTTTTTTGACGAAAATTGAATGACTGATACATATAGTTATTCAAAGTCGACATTTCTCCGAATTTACCACCCAAAAGTTCTTGAACGGCTGCGGCAGCGTTTGCATCGCCATATTCGGGTACAGGCAACTCGATTGCCAGCCTATTTACGCGTTTAAACATGGAATCTCCTTCTCTCAAATTTGATAATTAAACGAATTCGACTCTTCCCGTTTATGTTTATGACTCCCAGTAAGTGAATATGTTCAATTATTATTTATGAGAAGCTGGAGACACCCAAATAATTTGTTGGATACGAACGTAAAATGGTGTTCCATTTTTTTCTACTACGATATGATCGGGCACAACCTCTTTAAGTACACCTGTGACCACACTGTTATTTGATAATTGAACAACAATTTTTCCTCCTACAGCTGATGTTAACGTCTGGTACACAAAAGGATCAAAATTGCTGACAAATTCTACGGACTGTTGTTGATCATCCATTCACGCCACACTCCTTTCAATCAATACCCATATTGTATGGATGGGGTGTGGCAAAGGTGATATGAAATTTCCAATCCTCGAAATTTGAAATGTCCATTGTAACAGGTTTATTCTGACTTCATTTCCCTCATTCGTAATTCTGCCAGATGCTTTAGCTCATTCGAACGGGATTCAATAAATCCTTGCATGTACTTTTCCAAAAACAGTTTATCTGCCACGCGCCCAATGATGCCGAATGGTGCATGAT
>NZ_JBFUIO010000040.1:0-27742 GCF_056401835.1 Paenisporosarcina sp. P4_D4
TTGATACACAGCTAAGAAATTGGTATACTGATTGTAAGATATGAGTAAAATAAAAAAGATCGCTGGTGCGCTAACACCAACGATCGACGTAATAGCAGGTTCCCTACAAGGGGATTGGCTACAAAATGGTAGGAATAACCCATCTGAGCGGCTAACTCAAGGATGGGTTATTTTTTATGGTTAAAAGACAGAATTGACACAATCAATGCTGCGAACGATAATGCAAACATTAATGCTTCGAATACTGACATGGCACCACCCCCTTTCGAACGGGAATGAGCCAACCACCCTTGAGTACCTATTCTATTACCTTGCCATTATAACATACGTATGTTCGTAGTTAGAGGAGCCAATGGAACCTTTTTTAATACGTGATTTCCCCAAATTTATTACTTACTATTTCTTCTTCCCTATATAAAGCAAATGCGAAGAAACGCCTAACATATGTGGATTACTCGCTGTTTCTTTCAGAAGCTCCAGCAACTGATTGAACTCTTCATCACCACGATTTCTCCAATAATCCCATTGTTCGCTCGTCAAAAGCGTTCCAATATTGGTCGATCCAATCAAATCCAATGTCTCAAACCCTTGGGTCTCCATAAATGGTTTAATATCCTCTACATTAAAGTAATATGCTCCCGTAAACCGGCCATCATCGCTATGATTAAACTCACCGGTCTTCATGAATTCCACTATCGCATCCATCTTATCGTTTGGACTCCAGTTCCAAGGATTCATTAAAGAGCTCAGAACATGCTTGCTTCTTGGCATAAAGGCAACAAACACAATACCTTCCTGTTTTGTCACGCGGTACAGTTCCTGAATCGCTTTTTGTCGGTCATCTTCTTTTTGCAAATGGTACATCGGTCCAAGCGCAAGTGCAGCATCAAACTTCTCATCAGCCAAAACGGACAGATCTCTGGCGTCGGCCACGTGAAAACCATTAAAGTGTGCATCTAGATCCATTTCTTTTGCTTTATCTTGAGCAACTTCAACCAATCTAGGGACTAAATCCGTCAATGTCACTTCATATCCTTGGTGTGCCAGCCTCATTGCATATTTTCCAGGTCCCGCTCCGTTATCCAGCACACTGCCTGTTGCCGGCATATATTTCTGAATGAAATGCCAATTAATCTGAAACTCTAATGGCTCTCGGTCAAGTCTTCCCCATTCATCAAACTTGGAATAGTACTCAATAATTTTACTCATTTTCAAATCCCCTTTTTTGATCTCTTATATGTTTCTCCAACAATACCCTATTAAATTTAACTGTTTGCCGCCAATTGTAATGTCTTTTTGGTTTTCAATGACTTTAGCACCCATTGTTTCGTAGAAATATTTTGAAGGATTATCTTCCAATACCCATACGAGCGCGGATGTCATATTATTTTCCTTAAGCTTCAAAAAGACTTGTTGCAGCAATTGCCTTCCCATTCCTAAGCCTTGAAATTCTTCCAAGATATAAAGCGTCGTAATATCAGCCATATAACCTGGATATTTTCCTGACTTTTCTTTTCCACCATCAGTAAAACCAACGATTTTCCCTTCCTGTTCAGCTACGAACACATAATTAGTTTCGTTTGAAATATTTTGAATCCACAGCTGGGTACGATTTTCATAGGAGAGTTTATTCAAAAACTCTTCCGGGACGATGTCTTTATAAGTAGTTCTCCAGCAATCCACATGCACACGTGCGATACCTTCTGCATCCGTAACGTTAGCTTCTCTGATTTTCATCTTCATCTTTCCTTCCCTTTATTTAGACGCAAAAAAACCCATCGCTCAAAAGAGACGACAGGTTTACCCTTCGTGGTACCACTCTTATTGGTTTGCAAACTGAACAAACCTTCTTAAGACTTTATTACGGAAGTGAACCGTTCAGACCTACATGTCAGCCTGACCTCTCATAAGCGAGTTGGGGAGTTTATTGACTGTCTTTCACCGACCGACAGCTCTCTGAGCAATAAATATTCCTTAATAATCTTAATCTCTGAGTTTACTTTATGGGAAAATTTTCTTAATGATACAATTGTTGAAATATTTAGTCAAGAGGTTTTCGCCAGCAACTAAAATTCACTCTCCTGATTCTGGGATATAATGCACAAAATGTCTACTGACATTGATGGCAAAGTTTGTGAAAATTATCCTTCAAGAACAATTGGGATCAATTTTAAAGACGGTGATGAATTTGGTTTTTTTATTGGTCCGACGGATGTCCATGACGACGGCAATATCCCAGATAAAGATTTTTATATTTCATAAAAAGTAGATATTTGTCTGCTATTTAAACAAATTTTCTTAATAAAATGGGAAATATTTTATAATTGTTATAAAAGAACTACCTACTGCAAATAGTGAAAGACCCCAAGTAATGGGTGACATTATAAATAAAAATGGTTTTATAGCTTCCGTATTTTGAGTGTTCTTATATTCTAAAGTAGCATCATATTCGCTAATTCTTGGAGTAATAACAAAATGATAGAACCAAGCACCTCCAAATATAAACAGTCCGCCTAAAAAGATTGTATCAATGAAAGTCCAGCCAAGGAGAATCGAAAATAACCAAAGTAAAAATGATTCCATCACTATTGTAATTAATACGATATAACCCTTTTTCATAAGTCGCACCCCTATAATAATATTTTCGCTCAAGACACACTTTATTCTTCCCCTAATATGTTCCCGATAACTGTAAATTTTTCTCCTTTCAACAACAAACCTTATTTAGTAAGCAAATCATTATAAATGTAGATACGTTCTAAATGAGCGACAAGTTTCATTAATGGTTAGCACCTTTCTGCAACATGTTCTGCCTCATCGTGCAGCCCCATTGATGTCAGCAATTCCTGTATCAATTCCCATACCGCTTGATCATAGCCAGAAGTCACGATATACCAATAATTCGCATCACGGACGAATGCCAGCTTTTCCAATTCATTGGCTTGAATCAAAAATAGTCGCATTCGTTCTATTTCTTTTTCATCACACTTTCGATCTTCAGAAAAAGTAAAGCTCGTTTTCGAAGTCGTTGCCGAATTTCGATCTGCCACGCCGAGTCCATCTAAAGTAGTCATATGGATAGACTCGGCTCTTTCTTTTTTCACTTCATGTAAATAACTGACCACGTCTAGTTTATTAGTGCCAAAAACCTCACGGCAACGCATAAGGATATACTCTCGGTCTTTATGCCATTTACTGGAATATGACTCGAATTCCTCGATCAGTTCAATTAGTTGTTTTTCATCCTCAAACATCCATATGGTTTCTAGCATCTCTGCATATGGAACGGAAAAGGCCAAGTCTAAAAACTCCCGAATATTGCGTGCCATGTATCGAAGAGGCGGATCATTAGTTGGTGTTACACAAACAATTGGTGCTTCGTTTAAATGAGATATGGAATGAAAATCAGTCAAAAAACCGAAATGAATACCCCCACCACCAGTGCTAGCAAACGCAATCAAATCAGGTGGCGTAATTGGATACGGTGCTAATTGGTCGATTGGATGAAAACCAATTTGACCAAGTGAAAGTCCTTTTTTAGAGAATTCTTCTTCTAGTTGGAACAATTGATGGATTTCACATGGTATTTCATATGAACCATAAGCTTCTTTCAATTCAACATTCCCCATTGAACTCTTCCCCCTATCTTCGTCCTTTTACATTTGTTCGATGAATAAACTGGTTAATCCTGCATTTCATGGAAAACAAAAAAAGGAAATAATGGGTTATCTCTTTCCTGTTACATAAAATGTTCTTATTATGCAATTTGCTTTAGTAGGCCTGCAACCAGTGATGTGACAATAGCACCTGCAAGGAATGCAAGCTCATAGAGCAAGACATTACCAAATGATATCGAAACAATTCTCACGCTACCTACTTCAGAGGAAGTAGTATCATATGTGAAAAAATTAAGTGTTTCGGAATAGATGATTTAAAGCACAAAAGGCAAGTAATTTCCTAATTGGAATTACATGCCTTTGTTTTTGGCTCAGTTAAACTATACTGTTGATTACCGTTCCAACGCTCTTTCATGTTTTGAAGCTAGCGCAGCGATGCAACGCCCTTTCATGTTTCGAAGCTAGCGTAGCGATGCAGAAACAGAAACAGGAGGACGGGGTTTCCATGCGCCGAGGAGTCCTGACGCTCGCCCTAGGAAAGCGTTGCAGTTTTGCGGAATATCAACAGCAACATTTATCATAGCCATGTTTTAATTAGTCAGTCTATATGGATAAAACGCATAGTGGTATACTTACAATAGTGTTGAACTATTTTCAAAATATTAAAACACTATTAAAACTAGAGGAGTGACATGAATGGCTATTGAAGTTTATTTGAATTTTAAAGGGAATTGTCGGGAAGCTGTAGAGTATTATGAGTATCCATTACCTGAAGAAGCTAAAAACCTTATTATGCACACACGTTTAAACATGTGTGGCAGCGTCGTCATGTTTTCTGATACATTCCCTGGTATGCCCTTCGTTGAAGGAAATAACATTAGCCTAGCAATAGTCAGTGAGGATCTGGACGAAATCAAATCACTGTTTGATCAACTGAAAACGGGCGGTACTGTAGGCATGGATTTACAGGAAACGTTCTGGAGTAAATGTTACGGCAGTGTGAAAGATAAGTTTGGAATCGAATGGCAGTTTAACTATGGCAATGGTGGAATGTAAATACCTCCTATCTAATAATTAAATACAAAAATCCAAATAGAAACCCCGTTGTTGAATAATGTTCAACGGGGTTTCAACTCATTTCTAAATTCTGTTATGGTCTGCTTTCCAAGAAACAATTGCTTTCTTTATATCATCTGGGGACAGGTTTTCATTGACTGCACGTTCACAAAGAGTTGGAAACTCTTGTTCACCGGCAAAACGTAAAGCAATAATTTGACCGTTACTTAGATTTGAATCTAATAATTTACCTGTTAACACAAAATGGCGCAGGTTTTCTTCTGCTCGAATTGTTCGATCTTGGTTTTTTAATGGGCTTATTCTTACCAGAATTGCGACAATTATAATACACACAACCATAAGTAACAATAGAATAGATTGCAAGATGTTTTCCCCTGCATTAAATGAGCGGACCACATTGATTATCGACACGACCAAAGTCGCAACTAATAATAACGACAGTACATAATGATAAAGCGGGTCTACCTTTACATGTGTTTTGTAATTTTGATTTTCCATCAGTATCTCCTTCATAATCATTAATTCTTATTCCCATTTAAATGTATAACTAGCCATGATGAAAGCTCCAACTAACCAACAGCCTAATATTAGAGCATCCGCACCAAGTTCTATAAACGAAGTCCCTACATTCATCGTCTCCCGTAATGCATGGCTTAAATGAGAGATTGGTAAAACGTTAACAATCGGCTGAAGAAATTCTGGCATTTCGCGAATTGGGAAAAATACGCCTCCTAAAAACAACATGGGAAAGGATAAAAATCCTGCAATCGGTCCGGCACTTTCAGGTGTTTTAGCCACCCCTGCAATGATGAAGCCTATCGCCATAAAAGCAAGTGTCCCTAAAATAACGAATGTTATTAAACTAAGCCAAGACCCGTTTACTTGGGTTCCGTAAATAAGGTGAGCCACTCCTAATACGATAAGTGCTTGCATACCGTTCAACAGTAATCTGGCTGTAATTTGAGCAGCGATAAAAGTAGATGCTTTTAACGTGGTACCTTGCATTCTTCGCAAAATCCCGCGCTCTCTCCATGCGGCAATCTGACCTGCTACGCCATTCATGTTGTTGCTCATAATCATCATGGCCAGAATTCCTGGCACCAAGAAATCAATATACTTTAAGTCTAAGGCTTCAATACCACTTGCATGAGTCACAATGACTGGCGAGTACTTTGCTTTTTCCTTACTAATCCCATCCACGACACTATTGACAATAGTTAAACCTATTTGCGAAACCGCGACGTCGGTTTCGTTGTAATATAACGGTAGCTCAAAAGGCGTTGTGTTTGAAGCTGCCTTCATTTTTTTCTCATACCCTTGAGGTATCACAACAACGAGTTGAAGATTTCCTTTTTTTACTTGTTCAAGTGCTTTATCTTTATTGTCGATAATTTCAAGGTTAACTGTTTCAATCTTACCCATCGTATTTGAGAATTCTTTTGAAAGTGGTGTTTTGTCCTGATCCACTACACCGATCGAGACTGAAACTCCATTGCCGTCTCCTAAAAAAGAACCAAGCATAACCATTAGAAAAATAGGGAATGCAAGCGTCCAGAAAAGAACTTGGCGATTGCGAAAAAATATTCGTAATTGTGATAACGTTAATTGCAAATAAGCTTTCATTCTTCTCTCAGACTCCTTCCTGTCATATGGATAAAGACATCTTCCAACGTTGAAGTTCTGGTCTGAAGATTGATCAATTGGATCTGTTTTTCAGATGTAAATTTAATCAAGTTAATCAAGGTCTTTTGCAGATTATCGGTATAAAGTACATAGGTATCCTTATGCTTCCCAACTTGCTTCACCCCATCGAGCGTTTCAAGCTCTTCTGTCAGGAAATTCCCTTCATACTGAAATTCTACTGCACTATCAGACTCTAAACCTTTTATGAGTCCTGAAGGAGTATCTAAAGCAATCAGATTCCCTTGATCCATAATGGCAATACGATCACAAAGAACTTGCGCTTCATCCATGTAATGGGTGGTTAAAACAGTGGTCTTTCCTTTTTCTTTTAATTTCAATACGATATCCCAGAGCGTCCTTCTTGCCTGAGGATCAAGTCCAGTTGTCGGTTCATCCAAAAATAGAATCCAAGGATCATGTACAAGGGCAAGCGCAATTGCTAGTCGTTGTTTTTGCCCCCCCGATAGAGTCTTGATACGACTCTTTGTTTTCTCTGTTAATACCATATCCTCTATCAACTCAGGAATCGAGAAGTTTTTTTGATAAAAACTTGCATACAACCTCAAAATTTCTTCAACGGTAAGTAATTCAAACAATGTGGTTGATTGTAGCTGGATCCCGATTACTTCTTTCACTTTTAACAAGTCTTTTGCAATATCAAATCCTCCGATAATCGCTGTTCCCCCATCAGTTTTTCGAAGCCCAACCATCATTTCTAAAGTGGTCGATTTCCCTGCACCATTGGGTCCGAGAAGTCCGAAAATTTCCCCTTTTTTAACGGAAAAATCAATAGCATTAACAGCTGTAAAACTTCCATATTTCTTCACTAATTTTTTTACTTCGATCATCGTTTCCGTCTGATTTTGCATTGTTCACACCCCCATCGAGTTCGTATCCAATTTTGAATTTTGCTCATAAAATGCAAGATTTCCTCACAACAGAACATTCGTTCGTTATCGCGTTTTCAAGTGGATTCTTTCATGATAACTGATTGATGATTCATCATAGATTCCTCACTTTCTGAAACATTGACGACTTAGTTCACACTGATAAAAGCACAGCAATCGCTGTGCTTTTATCAATTTATATGCATTTAATGACTCAGTAATTCAATCAATTATTAAACCGATACTGCAACTTGCGCATGCCCCTTTTTATAGAAGAAGAGGAATGCTCCCATCGTTAAGATAGCAAAACCAATCAAGAAGAAGGACAGTACGAAGACATTAGCCAATAAGAAACTAGTATCCCCTTATGAAATGATGGAATTAAAGCCTGCATTAGAATACGTCAATGGCAAGAATCGGCTAAGTGCTTGTAAATTCACTGGTAACATAGGAATCGGTAAGTCAGAACCCGTTGTAGATAATTGCAATACCAGTAAGGCCAGGGCTACAAATCGCCCAACGTTACCTCCAACTGTTACTAAAAAGAACGCAATGGCCATGAAAGTCAAACTTGTGAAAATGGAAAATAATATAAAGGAAGGCATTCTTGCTACTTGAAGATGCAAGAATATTAATTGGTATATTCTGAATAAAGAGACGAAAATCCTGCATTATTTAGTTTCCAGCAAAAAAAATTATTTTTCACATTTCTCTAGCGCAATAGTGATGAACATAAAAAACCCTTTGAACTATTTTAAAGTTCAAAGGGGTATTGTCAGTATGTTAAACTTGCTGCAACAAGCAATCCTACAACGATAGAAATCGAAAACAAACTGAATCCAATAGCTAAATTGCCATTTTCCACTTCTTTCGCCAAGTCTGTTTTTGGCGTGAGTCCATATTCCACAATCCAGTAAGCGATTACTTGAGTCGCAATACCCACCAGACCCCAGATAAAGGCATCAAGCAAATTTACGCTCCCAGCCCAGACGGTATAGATGACAATGCCCAGACCGATTGCTTTCCCCCACAATTTTAAAGCCACTGCAATATTGCCTTCTTTAATCAATTTTAATTCAGAAAACTTTGTGGTAAAAGCAAACACGGTAAGCCCCAAAAGCATGAGCAAGACGCCAACTCCAAAGTGCGCTAAAAAGTTTCCAACAGTTTCTCCTGTAATATATTCCATCATAATTATCATCCCTTCAATCTATCTTCTATGCCAATCGGTAAAAAATATGATAAGTTATTCGTTATTGCCCCACCTGCACGTATTCCAATTGCGCCCGCTTGATCATTCAGCAAAAAGCAGCCATACATCAAATGGACCTGTTTTCTGCCAGAAGTCGTCTGGACTTCTGTTTCTGGCAATGGATAAAAAGCTTGATAGACTGGTAAATTATCGACGTAAGTTTTCTGGGGCTCTTCGTCAATGGTTTCGCCAGCTCCGTTGAATATCTCTACCGTATCGCCTTCACGTCCAAAAGAGGGCTTTCGGACATAGGGCATATTCATTTTTAAGAATTCATCAGGTTCCAAATAAGTTGGTAAAAAATATTGCTCAATCACTTGATGTTCTTCAGCGGTGAAATACTGGTCATCCTCATGTAAGCCCCATATAAGTGCCTGGACTGCCTTTGATTGCAATAAAAAAGCAGAAGGAGGATTGATGACCATCACTTTTTTCTCAATAATGAGTTTGATCAGTTCCTGCCCAATGTTCTCGTCGGTCGTTGGGTCTTTGTCATTCACTAAATGTTCGACCGGGTACGTTTGTCGGTATAAAATATCGATCCGTTCCCCACTTGGAGTAAAAAGGCCAGAATCCGTGATAACCCCATTCTCCTCCACAGGTTCCGTCAGTACTTGAAGCTGGTCCAGACTGACGTATTCTGATGGCAAATCAAGGTGTTCCTGTAAGAAACGTGTCGTCCATAGATCTTCTATATTGTCACCATGGGAAGTGAAGACGATCTTAGGCGTACCAGGACGGTCTAGATGCTTCCAGGAAGCGGCAACAGCTTTCCTCATTTCTTTACGTAACAAGTCCACGCATGTTTGATTCGGATTTTCAACTCCATAGTAATTACATACATACTCGTTCGCCTGGAAAGCTTCCTTGATAAACGTCGGGGTATCGGAATTGAATTCCATCAGTTTGATTCCAGAATGTGAAACTACAAAATCAAGACGGCCAATAATGGTTTCTTGGGGAATTGTTTTCAAGCGACAATATGCTAGAGCTTCACTCGGAAAACCAAGTTGTATGAGCGTATTATCATCTAGTTCCCTTAATAGAGGAACCGCTTTTCTGAATATTGCCCCAACTCGTTCCGCCGCAGTTCTGATTTCCTGTAATTCAGCATGTGAGTGTTTCCGAATATCCAATAAAGCATATTCTACTTCGTATAAGTCCGGGAAAAAGTAAGGAACTTGTTCATATATTTTTTGTCTATTCAAATGAAATAGTGGGTCACTCACCCGCCAAATCCTCCTTTGGAGCCACTGCCGATTCCTGATTTATAGCCACTTGTACTGCTTTGTGTGTTTTTATAGTTATTGAAGTTAGTCGAATAATGTGGTGATTTTCTTAACGCAGATTTGTTACTGAACATGTTGCCGAAAAGATAATATGCACCAAAATGTGAGGATCTGCTATCGTCACAATAGTAGGTTGCTTCGTTTTCATCCCATTCCCAGTCATCGCAATCGTACTCAGTAGGTTCTGGTGGCAATGAGGAATTAGATTCGTATTCATCTTGGCCACAACCGGTCATCCCTAAGGCCATAACCGACGTCGCTACGCCTGCCATCAATTTTTTTGTCTTATTCATTTATTGAGTCCCTCCATTTTATATCCGGTCTCCATTAGGTAAAGAACATAGACACGACGATCTTCATCGATTTCCGCGGAATCTTTTTCCCACTCTTGACCATTTATATAGTGGTAAACGGAACCGATTCGGGAAAGAATGTCGATGTGGTGTTCGAACTCCAGCGTTTGCAGGAGTGGATAGTTTTCTCTTTCATTAAATCTACGCATTTCCAATTTCAACGTATTGTTAAGATTGAATTCTTCTTTGTCCTTTTCGCCTTCTTTGTGCTTTTCTACATAAATTACATGCCATTCGCCTTCTATAGCAGATGATGTCTGCTTATAGACTGTACCTTCTTTCACATAAAAATCGCATTCTCTGCGCGCAAGAACTTGATGTAAATCTATCACTTCATAGTGAAATAAAGGTTTATATGAACTTGTACGGTCATATAAACGGTATTCAAGTGACGTATTCACTTTTTCATCCATCCTTTCACAAACCTATGAATACATATACGAATCTCATCTTCATTGGTTTCATTAAAACAAAAGTCGTCAGCTTCCATTGTATAACAGGAAAAAAGAAAAAAGCGAAATCCTTGAAAAAAAGGAGTTCGCTTACTTTATAAGCAATCAATCAATTACATACACTCAAGCCATAATTTCTGGTTTTCTTTGTTCTAAAACCGGTTCTTTGTAAGAGATTTCCTCACCAGTTTCAATATCAATAAACGAACTCGTTTCATTGAACCAGCGGTCTGGTGCTTCGTGTCCCCAAAATGTCTGACGAAGTGGATCATTCAAATCCCAGCGTTTCGGTTTCAAGTCTGGGTCGGTAGTTAAGTAATCACCAGTGTAGAGTTCAATACGATGGCCATCCGGATCTCTCAAGTATAGGAAGAAGGCATTTGATAAGCCATGACGTCCTGGACCGCGTTCAATGGATTGTGCATAGCCCATACTGGCAAGAACGTCACAACAATCAAGAATGCTGATTCGGTCTGTCAGAGAGTATGCAAAATGATGAAGTTTTGGTCCTGGACCACTCATGAATGCATGGTCATGAACGGTTGGCTTGCGGTAAAGCCACGCAGCCCACAAGTCGCCATTTTCAGTTTCCGTATATTCTGAACAGGAGAAGCCTAAGTGGTCAACGTAGAAATCATAAGCTCTTTGAACGTCAGGCACTGCGCAATTAACGTGGTCAATCCGCTGAATTTTCGCTCCGCGGTATAAGTCATAGCGTTGGAGCATGCGATCGGTTGTCTTCATTTCCGCAAAAAACTCCAATGGAATTCCAGAGTTATCATGCACACGAAGTGTTCTTCCGATCGCATGCTGCGTTCCGGAAGGTAGCCATTTTGTTTTCAATCCTTTGGATGTAAAGAGCTTTTCGATTTCGTCAAGATCTTGTTCTTTCGCCACCTTGTAACTGAGTACTTCCACCATTGCTTTTTCTGCTTGTTTTAATAAAAGACTATGATGAGCATGTTCTTCGAGACCTCTTAAGTAAATATGCTGGTCATCACTTTCTGTTTCAATCATGCCTAAACCATTGACGTAAAACTCACGGGAAGCCTGTAAATTGGTTACATGAAGAACTGTCCTCGCGATTCGAATGATAGAAAAATCCATTGTGGTCACCCCCCTCTGCCGTTATTTTCCGAATTGTTGAATATGGTGATCGTTTATTGAAACATGAATAATTTTCTGCTCGGTATAAAATTCGAAACCGTAATGTCCGCCTTCACGACCGATTCCCGAATACTTCGAGCCTCCAAAAGGAGTTCTTAAATCACGCACATTTTGAGCGTTCACCCATAACATACCAGCTTCCACTTTATGCGCTACTCGGTGACCACGTTTGATGTCATTTGTCCATACATATCCTGCCAGCCCGTAATTGATATCGTTAGCCAGTTTAATAGCTTCTTCTTCATCCTTAAATGTCATAACCGTCAGTACCGGTCCGAAAATTTCTTCCTGGGCGATGCGCATATGATTCTCTGCATTTAACAGTAGAGTCGGTGCAACAAAATTCCCTTTCGCCATTTCTTCAGGAATATCTGCCGTAATGACTTCCGCGCCTTCTTCTTTGGCAATATCCAAGTAGCTTTTCACTTTTTGATAATGACCTTTATCGATTAAGGGCCCCACTTCTGTGTCGGCTTCTAGTGGATCACCCATCTTGATTTTTGCTACACGTTTTTTCAGTGCTTCAATAAATTCATCTTTTATGGATTCCTGCACAAACAAGCGGGAGTTCGCGGTACATCTTTCCCCGTTAAAGGAATAAATTCCCCAGACGCATGCATCCATTGCCCGCTCAAAGTCAGCGTCGTCAAAGACGATAATCGGTGACTTCCCACCTAGTTCCATCGAACAGCTTTTCAAAGTATCAGCACTATTTTTAATAATAGTCGAGCCGGTTTTTGTCTCCCCTGTAAATGAAATCAGTTGAACTTCGGGATGCTTAACGAGCGCATCCCCAGCTGTCTCTCCATAGCCATGAACCACGTTGAAGACACCTTTTGGCAGGTCTGCTTTATGAATGATTTCAGCTAACAAGTTCGCCGACAGTGGCGACAGTTCTGCTGGCTTCAAAACAACCGTGTTGCCGGTTGCCAGTGCAGGAGCAACTTTCCATGTTTCCAGCATAAATGGTGCATTCCACGGAGTGATTAACCCTGCTACACCAACTGGCGTGTTGATTGTATAATTGATAAATTCGTCGTCCACTTGATAGGCATCGCCGACGAGGCGGCTTTCCACCATGCGTGCATAAAACCTGAAGTTTTCCGAAGCACGGCCAACCATTTTTTTGGTTTGGCTGATTGGAAGTCCCGTATCGAGCGCTTCCAAGTAAGCAATTCTCTCTACTTCTTCATCAATCAAGTCCGCTATCCGATAAATGTATTCCATTCTTTTTGTAAGTTTCATCGTCTTCCAAGGACCATGGTCAAAGGCATCACGTGCAGCAGCTACTGCTTTATAAATGTCTTCTGCTTGTCCTTCAGCAACTTCGTTGATTTGTTCATTTGTAAAAGGATTCATATTGATTATCATATTGCCACTAGTAGCAGAAGTGAATTCCCCATTGATATAGAGTAGGATATTGTCTTGCGTTTCATGTTTAAACGCCACTTTTTCTCGTGAAGATACCATACTTATCACCTATATTCTTAAGTTTGTAGTGATCATCAACTAAGTTATTAGTTTACAGCCGCTTCCTTTGGAAGTTTCCCAAGGTCGACGAGTGTTTCGCGAACTTCTTTTTTCAGAGCCTCTGAAGGGAATCCTAAAGGCAGTCGAAGTTTCGGATTGATTTTCCCCATCATGCCAAGCGCTACTTTTGCAGGTCCAGGGTTGGTATCTTTAAACAACACATCGTTTAATGGCATTAATTCGAAGTGCAAATCCTGACATCTTGCTACGTCGCCCGCTTCCCATGCATTGTATAATTCGGCCACTTTGACCGGTTCAACGTTCGCTGTTGCGCTGATGAATCCGGCCCCACCAATCGCAAGCATCGGATAGCACAGAAGTTCGATTCCTGAATACAAAAGGAAGTCTCTGCCGCAGTTCAGCAATACACGGTTGACATGCTCGAAGTCTTTGTTCGCTTCTTTTACACCGACGATATTTTGGCAATCTTCCACTAAACGTTTCATCGTGCTTACTTCCATATTGACTGCAGAACGACCCGGGATATTGTAAATGATAATCGGTGTTGTCACTGAATCTGCGACTGTTTTAAAATGCTGGTAAAGGGCTTCCTGATTTGGCCTGTTGTAATAAGGCACAATTACCATCGCAGCATCAGCACCGATTTCTTCAGCGTACTTTGTCAATTCCAATGTTTCGTCATGGTTTGTCGACCCTGTTCCAGGCGCGAAAAAGACACGGCCGGCTATAGTTTCTTTTGCAAGGGCCATCACTCTTTTTCGTTCAGCAATTGTCAAAGAGCTCGGTTCCCCGCTTGTCCCCGTAACGGAAATCCCATGACTGCCACTTTCAATTTGCCAGTTAATTAACTCAATAAATGCTTTTTCATCAATTGCGCCGTCTTCTGTAAACGGGGTAACGACCGGACAAATGGACCCTCTTAATTTTCTTTTCGCTTCTGTGTATGCCAAATTCATCTACTCCTTTAAGGAATTAATGTACGTCAATGTTATTCCTGAAGTTCTTTCAGTTCACGATATTTTCCCTGGCTGTAGAGCAACGGGTCATGTTGTTCCAGTTTGACGCCCGTTACTTGCCCGATAAAAATGGTATGATCGCCAGCTACATATTCGCTATGTAGTTTACACGTCACAACTGCCAGTGAATCCGGAAGAACAGGAAGTCCTTTATATGAAGAGAACGTTATTTCATCCTCTAAATTTAACTGACCGGAGAATTGCTTGGACTCATTTACTTGTTTGGACGTCAGGATATTGACAGCAAATTGTTTTGCTTCTTTGATATGTTGCAGCATTCTAGCTCTTTCCCCAATGCTGACGGCGATAAGTTTCGGGTTTAATGAAATCGACATGAACGCATTTGCGGTCATGCCATGTACCTCACCAGCGACTTCGGTCGTTATGACTGTGACACCGGTTGCGAAACTTCCCATTGCATTGCGAAACAATCGATCATCCACTTCATGTTCATCATTGTGCATATTCAAATCTCCCTTCCACTAACTTAACGAGTCTATTATTTGATTAAGATAAAATACCCGCTTCTTTTTTCGCTCTGTTCAGGAAGTCGTTCACCATGTTTTTATATGGTTGCTTGTCGAATTGATCGTAATAAGCATTAGACATCCGCACTGGATCTCCGAAGAAATAGTACTCATACAGTGCTTGGCGGTTACCGAAGGCACTGATTGAAATATCCCATGCTAAGCGGAATAATTGAACTTTTTCCTCACCATTGATGTTGGCACCTTGCGTGTAACGATGAACTAATGTTCCGACATCCGTACTACTGAAGTCTGCTTCTGTTGGCAATGCCATCAAGCCGGATGCGCCAAGAATTTTAATGATTTCATTCATCCGTTGGTACATTTTCGGGTACCAGTTACGGGCTGCGTTCAACGGTTCAAAGTCTGGTGTCATATTGCCATATTGATCGATTTTGGCGTTGTGTTCGGCGCGGTACAGGTGAGAACGCATCACTTCCAAAATGACCATGATTTCGCTCGCTTTTTCTTTTACATGCATGAACTGATCAATTCCGATTGCTTCCATCATGTTGACGACCACACCGAGAATGAACTCTGTTTTCACCGTGTTTTTGGCGATGACTTGATGCGTCATATGTATGACCGCATTCGTTTCCGTATACGTACGATTACAGATGTTTGTACTTTCGCTTACAAATACTCTTTCCCAAGGAACAAAAACGTCTTCAAACGAGATAATCGCATCACTTTCGTCAAAACGGGCACCGAGCGGATGATCCCATTTGCTCTTCCCATAGTCGAAGGATTCACGAGACAGGAATTTCAGCCCTGCCGTATTATTTGGAATAGCGAATGCGAAAGCATACGGATCGTCCGTCGTTCCTGGAGTCCGATTGATAGTGGAAGGGAAAACGACCAGTTCGTCAGTGATACCACCTAAAGTGGCCAACAGGCGGCAACCGTTTACAATAATTCCGTCTGGTGTCTTTTTGGTTATACGTGCGGATAGTGTAGGATCTTTTTGATCCGATTGAGTCAATGTCGATCGGTTCACTTGTGGGTGGATTAATGTATGAGTTAAGCTGATGTCATTTTCACGTGCATATTCATAATAGTCTCTGGCATTTTTGGCAAATTGCTTACTGCCGCCACCTTCTTGTGCGAAGAATTCACTGGCGGTACCAAAAGCCATAATGCTTGTATTTAAATAGTCTGGAGAACGTCCCATCATGCCGCCGGAAAAACCAGCCCATTCGGAATGCATTTCACGTCTTCTAAATAAATCTTCTTTGGTTTTCGGTGCAATAAAGGAAAGCCCAACTTTTTTGCCAGAAGTCGGTGAAGTATAAAGCATCTTCTCTGGCTTCTCATGTTGCAGATCATATAGTCCAGCTACACTTTCCACAACGTTTTTAAAGGCAGGGTGTGTCGTGACGTCTTCCACTTTCTCCCCGTGAATCCACACTTCAGTGTTCCGTTTTTTTATGCCTTCGATATATTCTTTTCCTGTACGAGCGCCCATTTAATTCCCTCCTATTTCGGTTCTATCTATACTGACTTTGATAGTAATTTTAATTTTCAGATTTATACAGCTAAAACGATGCATAAATCAGAGCATAGTCTTCTATTTAAATCGTGCATGGATATTATTTTGCTTATATGTGCCGGCCTCACTGAATTCGATCAGTTCCATCGACAATGCCAAGTAACGTTTGGACATGAGTTCCGAAAAATGATTTTTCAATACGGCAAATAATGCATCGCAAGCTTCTTTTTTAACTTCTACCGAACGTCCTGCTCCTATTTTCAACACGGCATGGACAAAAGCATCGTCTTCAGACCCGTCAGCAACCCGGTAATCTTTTAATTCAATTGCCCTTGAACGGATGCCCCCTATAGGGAAAACGGAGTCCCGTGAAATGAGGACTTTATGAACTTCTTCAAATAGCAGCGCGATATTCACCTCATTTTTGATATTATCCGTATATTCCACTGTAAAATGCGGCAAGCGGTTTCCTCCTGTTCACGTTACCGGTTCGAGAACGCTTCATCCCCGATAATGGTATTGACCAATCGTCCGATTCCTTCAATTTCTGTCACGACTTCATCACCGACAGCAGTATCGACGGACCCTTTAGGAGTGCCTGTAAGAATGACATCATTCTCACTCAATGTCATGAAGCTGCTTAAATATTCTATGAGCGTCGGAATATCAAAAATCATATCCGCTGTCGTTCCTTCTTGAACAAGCTTGTTATTGACATGTGTAGTCAACTTCAATTCCATCGGATTGGCCACATCATTCGCATCGATGAGCCAAGGACCAAATGGTGTACACGTATCACGGTTTTTGACACGCAAATTCGGACGGTAATAATTTTCAAGATAATCCCGAATCGCATAATCATTTGCTACACTGTAACCTTTGACATACTGATAAGCCTCTTCTTTTTTTACATTGCGAGCAGTCTTTCCAATTATTACAGCCAACTCACATTCATAATGCATGTACGAGACGTCCGAAGGGCGACGGGTATTTGCATTATGGCCGATAAACGTATTCGGTCCCTTCAGAAAAACCAATGGTTCTGATGGTGCATCAAATGCCAGTTCGGCTGCATGATCCGCGTAGTTAAGCCCTAAAGCAAATACAGTACGCGGGACGATTGGCGTCAACCAGACAACTTCACTTTCCTCAACAATCCGTCCATCATCAAGCTTCAGGCTGCCTTCCCATTCAATCGCTTGATGGATAGAGCCGCCATAGGATATCCGTGCTGCTCTCATTGCGCCCACCTCCGGTTGAAAGATTCTTCGTCAACCAGTACATTTTCTAGTTTGCCGACACCCTCTATCTCAATCCGGACTTTATCTCCGACTATTGCAAGTGGCGCATCTTCTGGTACCCCTACGAGCAATACGTCTCCTGGACTCAATGTCATAAATTCAGTCACGTCAGCAAGTAAACGGGCAACGGGGCGAATTAAATTCTTTGTTGAATTTTCCTGTCGCAGTTCATTGTTGATGAACACACGGATGGTTACATCATCCGGATTTTTCATTTCGTCCCTATCAATAACCCATGGTCCGATTGGACAAAATCCATCGCGGCATTTTTGTTGTACAGCTGGTCGAAATAGGCTTGTATGCGGAACGCTCACGTCGTTAACGATCGTATAGCCTGCCACATAATCCATTGCTGTTTCTTCCGTTACCGCAACTGCTGTTTTGCCGATGACAATTCCAAGTGAAGCACCCATTTCAAGTTTCGATTCGCTTTTAGGAACCGGTATGCCTGCTCCATATCGATTCAATGTATTTTCGGGTTTAATGTATAAAACAGGAGCAACTGGAGGCGAAAGGTATGGTTTATCATTAACCTTATCACCAAGTCGTTCAAGGCCACCATTAAAGTTCAATAATGTACCATAAACCGTTCCAGTAACGGGGTTGTCCAAGGGTATATCTTTTATACCAAACTCATTACCTTCAAATTCGATTGAATTTGTTTCTGTATTCACAGATACGGAAGATAATTCTCTTGAATCAGTTCTTTTGATATTTGCATTAAGCATTCGAATCACTCCTTAAGTTATTAAACTAGTTGTTTCTCGGTTCAATAACTACAAGTATATAAAATTGAACATGTTTAAGAATGAGACTCATTCAGAACTCACTTTGAAAAGGCATCCTGAATCAAACAGACAATAAGGCTTTATCACTGGTAAGTTTTTCGCCACGTATACGTTGGAATTCATCCATTAGTTTAGGAATGGTCAAATTCTTCTTCTCTTGTACGTCAAATTCCAAAATAATTTGTCCTTTGTCCATCATGATTAATCTATTTCCTAAGTCCAAAGCTTGTTGCATATTATGCGTGATCATCAGCGTGGTTAGTTGATCCTTTTCAACCAGTTGTTTTGTTAAATTGGTAATCAGTTCCGCACGGGAAGGATCCAGTGCCGCTGTATGTTCATCCAGTAGTAAAATCGACGGTTGTGTAAAGGTTGCCATTAATAGAGAAAGAGCTTGTCTTTCACCACCAGAAAGCAAACCCACTTTCGCATTCAAGCGGTTTTCAAGATTTAAATGAAGTGTTTCAAGAGATGCACGAAATAATTCCCGTCGTTTCCTGTCAACACCGATTCTTAATAAACGTTTCTTATTGCGTGAATAGGCCATTGCTAGATTTTCTTCGATTGTCATCGAAGGTGCTGTACCAGCCATCGGGTCTTGAAATACACGACCAATCATCTGCGAACGCTTATACTCCGGCATTTTTGTAACATTTTTATTGGAGATTTCAATTTCGCCAAAATCAGGAGACAGAGCGCCGGAAATCATATTCAACATAGTGGATTTCCCTGCGCCATTGCTTCCGATAACCGTCATGAAATCACCTGGATTTAAATGGAGATTAATCTGGTCTAATGCTATTTTTTCATCTGGTGTGGCTTCATTGAATAATTTGTTAATCTGGACGAGTTTCAGCAACTGCAGCTCCCCCTTTTGATCGCGATTGATACTCCATTAACCGTTCCGCATGCCGTTTGGCTTTTCTGCTTTTCTCTCTTCGCTTATCAAAGTATTGAGGGAGGATCAATGCACCGATTACAATAACCGCTGTAATCAATTTCATGTCTCCCGTATCAAGAAAGTCCACTCTCAGTGCCAGTCCGAGTACAATTCGGTAAATAATAGCACCTGCTATAACGGCAAATGTCGTACGGACAATGGTTTTCGTCCCGAATATTGCTTCACCGATAATTACGGAAGCGAGACCAATGATGATCATTCCTATTCCCATCCCAATATCGGCAAACTTTGCATATTGAGCAATCAATGCACCTGAGAATGCCACCAGAGCATTGGAAAAACCAAGTCCTACAATAATGAGTGTGTCAGTATTGGCTGACAGGCTACGAATCATTTTCTTATTATCGCCGGTCGCTCTAATCGCTAGGCCAATTTCTGTTCTTAAGAACCAATCAACCACAAATTTAATGAGCAAAACGATGATGGTCATAATGAATAAAGTACCCCAGGTAGCTGGCAAATGCTGTACCCCCAGCATGCTGAGGAAATTATTCACCGCGGTGTCGATTCCAAGAGAACCCCAAAAAGATTGGAATTGATTGAACATTGACTCTGCATTTAGTAAAGGGATATTCGGACGACCTATGGAATTTTCCGAGGTCAGTCCCATTATTCGAAGATTAAGGGAATACAACGCAATCATCATCAAAATCCCGGAAAGTAGAGCATTGATTTTCCCTTTCGTATGTAGAAGGCCGGTGACACAGCCTGCAAGAAAACCTACAATGACGGCAAGAGCCGTCGCTGCCACTGGATGATATCCTAAGGTGATCATCGTGGCAGCAACCGCAGCTCCTGATACAAAACTTCCGTCAACGGTTAAATCCGGAAAATCCAAAACACGAAATGAAATATATACACCAAGTGCCATGATTGCATAGATGATTCCTTGCTCCACAGAGCCAAATACTGCTGAAAACATGTAGAATCACCTCCTGATTTATTTGCTGAATTCAGCTTTCCACTCGTCTTTTATCTCAAGTCCGATTGTTTCTGCTGTATCTTTGTTCATGATGAATTTTAACTTTTGTGGAATGTCTACTGGAATTTCGGCTGGCTTACTTTCACCTTTAAGGATTTTCACAGCTTTTTGACCAGCTTCGTACCCGATGTCATAGTATTCAAATCCATATGCAGCTAAACCGCCTCGTTTAACAGAATCGAATTCACCGACCATCATCGGCAATTTATTTTCATTTGCGACGGCAATGACCGATTCAAGCGCAGAAACAACAGTATTATCTGTAATGATGTACAAAGAGTCTACTTTGCCGATCAATGATTCTGTTGCTTGTTTTACATCTGCAGACGTTGCAACCGATGCCTCAACAACCGTCATATCCATATCTTTCAGCATCGCCTTGACCGCATCCACTTGGGCACGTGAATTTTGCTCTCCTGAGTTGAAAACCATCCCAACTTTTTTAGCTCCTAATTCCTCTTTCAGGAACTTCATCGTATTGGAAATCGCATCAGGATGACTATCAATCGTTCCTGTTACATTACCGCCCGGTTTTTCCATCGATTCGACAAGCTCTGCCCCAACTGCATCTGTTACTGAAGTGAAGACAATTGGAATATCACTTGTTTTACTCAAAGCAGCCTGTGCACTTGGTGTTGAATTTGCAAAAATTAAATCAACATTCGCACTGACAAGGTTGTCTGCTATAGTCGTGTTGATACTTGGATCACCTTGTGCAATTTGAACATCGTACTCTGCTTCAATCCCTGCATCTTCCAAAGCTTTTTTGAAGCCATCGTAAGCTGCATTTAAGGAAGGGTGCTCGACAATTTGTGTTACACCAATCTTGAATGTCTTATTTTCACTTGATGAATTCGTCTTTTCCCCATCCCCACATGCCCCTAGAAGCAATGCTGAACCGAGTAATACAACTCCGATTTTTTTCAGACCATACTTCATTACAATTCCCCCTACTAGATTAGTTATATTTTCAAACTCGAAACCAAAGGAATGAATGCTACTGTGAAAAATTGTTTCTCGATTCAAATGATTAATAAATCTTTCTTCTTAGCAGGTGCGGCATGGATGGCTTGTCCGATTAATCCTTCCACCGCTTCAAGCATTCCCTCACCCATCCCTGGATGAGCATAATGAGGGAATTTGACGTCTTCTTCTTTTGCGGCCATTTCTAGTAACTGCACAAAGGAACTGGACATTTCGATTGCCCCTTCTCCGATCATATGAATCCCGCTAATAATTTCTGTTGCGGGATCGGAAATCACTTTGATGAAACCATCCTTTTTTCCAGTTATGGCTGCGTAGCCGTTGCCGCCAAGAGGGTATTGGCTGACCCGAACATCGAACCCAAAGTTGCGGGCATTTACTTCAGTAAGACCAACCGAAACAATCGGTGGAATGGTATGTGCCACAATAGGCATGAAAGTCATGTCTACTTCAGGTTTATGTCCGACAATCGCTTCAACCGCAGCTTTTCCTTGTTTAATTGCTTTAATTGCCATCAAAGGACCTTCGGTTACATCTCCTATTGCGTAAATGGATGGAATCGATGAACGCATAGATGCGTCGACGTGAATGTAGCCTTCYTCCGTTTGTGCAACACCGATGCGGCCTATGCCAAGTGGTTTAATATTTGGTTTTCGGTATCCCGTTACAAAAAGATGAGAGCCGTGAATCGTTTCTTCGACGTTTTTGTCATTTTTGAACGTAACAGCAATTTCATGATCATGATCTTCAGTAGAGAGCAATTGAGCATCTTTATAGATATTTATTTTTCTACGTTTAAATAAACGCAGCAATTCTTTATTGATGGATTCATCAAAAGCAAAATTTGCTTTGTCCTCAAATAGAATGCTCACTTTTGCTCCAAGTGCCGCAAAACTAGAAGCCACTTCAAGGGCAATATAATCCTGTCCTGAAACGACCAAGTGCTCTGGCATTTCATTGAGTTCAAATATTTCGTGTGATAACAGTATTCGTTTACTTTTTACTTTGATGGAGTCTGGCAGAATCGGAGAACTCCCGGTTGCAATGATTGCCTGCTCGAATTCAAAAATATCGAACTGATGACCATTTTCCACACCGATTTTGTCTGCTCCGAGAAAAGTAGCTTTGCCTTGAATCACTTCAATTTTATTGTTTTTACAGAGACTTTCGACGCCGGTTCTAAGACCATTAATTGCTTTGTCTTTATAACTCAGCAGCTTAGTCAAATTGAAAGTATCATCACCTTCACCAATCCCAAGTTCGTGTAAATGGTCCGTTTCTTCCCGTTTCTTTGCCGCGTGGGTAAAGATTTTTGATGGGATACAGCCTTTGTTCAGACAAACCCCGCCCATGTTGGACTGTTCAATCAAAGTAACCGACAACCCAAGCTGCGCACCTCGTATCGCTGCAGAATATCCACCCGGACCCCCGCCGATGATGATGAGATTTCGTTGTTGACTGATTTCACCGACAACCATATTAAATCATCTCCATCATCAGTTTATGTGGGTGTTCAATAAGGCTCGCAAAGCGGTTTGTAAATGCTACAGCGGTTGCACCATCTGCGACTCTGTGGTCAAAAGCCATGGAGAGTGTCATGATATGACCGATGACAATTTCATCCAGCTCATTGACAATTGGCTGTTTTTTAGTTTTATGGAAAGCAATCAATGCCGTTTCCGGATAGTTGATAATAGGTGTAGCACCTGTACTACCCAGCGGACCGACGTTACTTACAGTAAATGTGCTGTTCTGCATTTCAAACGGTTGCAGTTTCCCGGAGACCGCTCTTTCTGTCAAATCTTTTACATCTGCATGAATCGTTTTAATCGATTTCTTATCCGCATCGTGAACGACAGGAACAATCAAGCCGCTATCTGTGTTTGTGGCGATCCCGATATGATAATTTTTCTTAAGAAGAATCCGACTGTTCTCTTCATCAAGTTCAGCATTGAAAATTGGGAAGTCTTTTAATGAAATTACTAGAGCTTTAATGAGGAAAGCAGAGACGCTGACCGATTCACCGGACGCTTTCAATTCTTCTCTCATTTTAAATAAGTTCGTCATGTTCACTTCATCAAAATGGGTAACATGCGGAATTGTGAATAATGATTTCGTCATCTTTTCCGCAATTTTTTTGCGTATGCCTTTAAACGGAATTTCATCAGGTGTTTCCTGACGAACTGCTGACTGAGGGACCGCCATAACTGATTCTTGATAAGTTTCAGTTTGATGACCTTTCAGGAATCGATAAACATCTTCCTCCGTCACTCTTCCAGATGGATCAGATGCTTGGACATCTTCTATATTGATGTTATGTTCACGCGCAATTTTACGAGTGTATGGCGCTGCCAAGACACGGGTGAAAGTCGTCTGCATATTCTTCTCTTTAAAGACAGTTGGAGTAATCATTTCGTTTTTTACTTCCTGTTTCATTTCAGGGGATGTTTTTTGTACTGTTTTTACTGATTCATCCGCTTCGATATAAATCAGGCTAGTTCCGACTCTAACCGTTTCGCCGGCATCGATAATGATTTTTTTTACGATACCTGAGCAGGGAGAAGTAAGTTCTGCAACCATTTTATCGGTCTGTACTTCAACAAGTGGTTGATCCGTACGTACGGAGTCCCCAACTTTAACCAAGTAATGGACAATCTCTCCTTCGGTCATCCCTTCTCCAATGTCATGTAGTTTTACTTCGAGCATGGCATTTCCCCCTTAAAAATGAACCACTTTTTCAATCCCTTCAACAATACGGGCAGGTGTAGGAAGGTAATGTTCTTCCAAAGTGAAGAAAGGAACAGGAACATCAAAGCCCGTAACTCTTTCGATTGGAGCACGTAAATATAGGAACGACGTGTCATTGATTATGGACACAATATCATTACCGAGCCCTCCGGTATGATGCGCTTCATGAATAATAACCGCTCGTGTCGTCTTTTGGACGGACTCTGCAATAATGTCCCGATCAATCGGATAGAGTGTACGAAGATCGATAATTTCACAACTGATGCCTTTTATCTCTGCCTGTACGGCCGCTTTTTCAGCGATTGCAACCATGGCACCCCATGCAATCAAAGTGACATCCGTACCTTCACGGACGACTTTTCCTTTGCCAATTTCCACCGTATATTTTCCAACAGGTACTTCTTCTCTTTGCGAACGATAGTTTTTCATCGTTTCCAGGACCAGTACCGGGTCTGGATCTTCCATAGCTGCAATCAGTAACCCTTTTGCATCATACGGATTTGAAGGGCAGACAACTTTTATTCCCGGCATATGCGTGAACAAAGTTTCTGTACTATCGGAATGGATTTCAGGTGCACGAATTCCCGCTCCGTATGGGGCCCTGATGACCATAGGTACCGTAAAATGTGACATTGAACGCATACGGATACGGGAAACATGGGTCATGATTTGTTCGTATGCGGGATAGATAAAACCAAGGAACTGTATTTCCGCAATCGGTTTGAATCCGTTAACAGCAAGACCAATGGACGTTCCAATGATGCCGGATTCAGCTAATGGGGTATCCACTACACGGTCGGCTCCGAACTTTTCCTGAAGCCCTTCTGTCGCACGGAACACTCCTCCATTTTTCCCGATGTCTTCACCCAGGATGATGGTACGATCATCCTCTTCGAGCAATAATCGCATGCCATCATTAATTGCCTGGATCATCGTCATCTGGGTTGTCTGTGCCTCTTCATGATTTGATTCTTTCATTGTCGTCATCCTGTCACCGCCTCCCCAAATGTGCAAGATATGCTTCTTTCTGTTCAGCGAGTTGAACGGGCAATACTGCGAATACATGATTGAAAACATCTTCCACGGTTGGCGGTGGGTAGTTTTCCATTTCATCGACAGCCGCTTCGACTTCATTCGCTGTTTTTTCTGTCATTTCCTTAATCCACTGTTCATCCCAGTAGCCATAGTTTTTCATGAACAATTCCATTCGTTCCATAGGGTCAACAATATGCTGGCCTTGTTCCGCAGGGCGATATTTCGATGGATCATCCGCAGTCGTGTGAGCACCTTTTCGCCATGTAACTGCTTCTATTAATGTCGGTCCATCTCCATTACGTGCACGGTCAAATGCTTTTTTCGTTTCAAAGTAGACCGCCAGACAATCATTTCCGTCAATACGGACACCTGGTATTCCATAAGCAACTGACTTTTGTGCAATCGTCTTGGAATTCATTTGTTTTTCCATCGGAACTGAAATCGCATAGCCGTTATTTTGATTGAAGAAAACGACTGGAACTTTGAATACGCTCGCAAAATTCAGTCCTTCATGAAAGTCACCTTCTGAAGTGGCTCCGTCTCCGAAATAAGCAATGGAGGCATTTTTTGTTCCTTTCAGCTTTTCTGCCCAAGCTGCACCCGCAGCATGAGGCAGTTGAGTAGCAATCGGTACAGCCGGAGGAAAGATATTTCTACCTTCAGGTGGTACACACCCTTCTACTCTTCCATTCCAATACAAAAATGTTCTAGTCATGCTTTTTCCAAAAGTCAGAGTCGCACCATGGTCACGATAAGTCGGGAAGACCCAGTCATTCTCCTCAAGCGCTAACGCACTTCCTACCTGTGCTGCTTCTTGCCCTTCGAAAGGCGCGTATGTACCAAGTCGCCCTTGTCGTTGCAAGTTAATAGATTTTCTGTCATAAGTGCGGATACGCAGCATGTTGTAATACAATTCTTTTACCAATTTTTCATCAATCGTATTTTTATAACTTTCATCAATGAGAACGCCTTGATCGTCTATTATTCGTTTAATCGGATAGTTTTGTTCCACTTAACTTGCCTCCATTCAGGATAAGTTGCGTATGGACCACTTTGGTTTAGCTGGTGCTGTATAGAAGCTATTTCGCTTCGATCTTTCCGCAATTCGTTTTTCACACATCTCATTTGCGGATTCTTCTGTTGTTTTGCCGCTGCTGCTCGCTTCCTTGAACACTTCCAAAATCGCATCATAAATATGTTTTGTTTTGGCAAGTACACGTTCATGATTAATCCCGTACAACTCATCAGCTACTTGAATAAGGCCGCCGGAATTGACGATATAATCAGGAGCGTATAAAATTCCTTTTTCGTGTAACATTTTCCCGTGAGTGTCATTCAATAGTTGATTGTTAGCTGCACCAACGATTGCTTTTACTTTAAACTGAGCGATTGTATTGTCATTGATGATTCCACCAAATGCACAAGGAACGAATATATCTGCCTGCTGTGAATAAATATCTTCTTTTGCTATCACGGTCACTTTGCCGGCAGTTGTTGCTGCTTTCGCTTTAATGGCATCTATACTATCCTGATGGATATCTGTTACGAAAATTTCAGCACCAGCTTCAAGCAATCCGCATGCAACTTTAAATCCAACCTTTCCGAGGCCTTGAATGGCGTAGGTGTGTCCGCCCAATTCATCGTTTCCAAAGAGCATATGATTGGTCGCTTTAATGCCGTATAGGACACCTGCTGCCGTCGGAATAGATGAATCCCCGCCACCACCATATTCGACCGGAAGGCCGTTGATAAAATTGGTTTCTTTTGAAGCGTGTATGAAATCATCCATTGCCGTACCCATATCTGTTCCTGTATAAAAACGGCCACCTAAAGAATTGACAAATTGACCGAATGCACGGAACAGTTCAGGTGACTTATCTGTTTTCGGATCCCCGATTATGACTGCTTTTCCGCCTCCAAAATCCACGTCAGCGGCAGCGCATTTGTACGTCATGCCTTTTGACAATCGCAGAACATCTTCCAGTGCCTCGTCCATACTGTTATAAGGTTGCATACGGCATCCGCCGAGTGCAGGACCGAGTGTTGTATTATGGATTGCAATGATGGCACGCAAACCAGTGGAAGGATCGTTACAAAAAACCACTTGTTCATGCGCACTCATTTTATCGAAGAGCTCAAATTCTTTAGCCATTGATGTTCTTTCTGCAACTTTCATTCGAAAGGCCTCCTTAAAATCTATCACTTGAATTTGCTAAATTTAGACTGACGCTTCTTTTAACTTATTGGCTATTGTTTCTTTTGATAGGATGACTTGCATGACTTCACCTTTCCCAATTACACCTAAATGGTTTCGTGCCGTCACTTTTGTCTTAACAAAATTGTCGCGAAGTTCGATCACATAAGCTGTCAAAGACACGACTGAACCAAGAGGGGATGCAGCAATATGTTTCAGTTGGACTGATGCACCCATTCCCTCTTCATGCTCTTCCAAAAAAGGAAGAATGATTTTTCTTGAAACCCACTCCATATGGTATGTCATTGCTACTGTTGAATAGACAGGGTGAACGACTTCACCTTCAAATGCAGCATACATATCCTCTGTCACAATGATTTCGATTGATTCTTCTCTGCCTAACTCCAGTCCCCGTTTCATACTCTATCTCCTACTTACTATTTAGTTTA
>NZ_JBFUIO010000041.1:0-23069 GCF_056401835.1 Paenisporosarcina sp. P4_D4
CAATGATGCCGAATGGTGCATGATAGACAAATGTATCTTTCATCATTGTTCCGTAATGGATTTCCGTAAATTCGTGCGTATGTGTAAATGATTGAAAAGCTCCTTTAACTTGAACATCTATAAAAAAATTGGGTCTAACCATCTCTATAATTTTGGCAGTTAACCTCTGTTTCACTCCAAAATGAGTGGCTTCCCAAGTGACACAATCACCTTTTTCCAATAATCCTGTTATTATGCCATCAACTGCCCTTTCATTTGTTTGAGAGGTAGTTTGCATATGCGCTTCAACGCTTCTGGCAAGATTGAAACACACTTCAATCGGTGCTTTTATGTAAGTAATGTGTATGATAACAGGCATCATTCGACACTCCTCAATGTGAAAGTCAGTTTATTCTTTCCCGTGCAAGATCCCATTACGATTGGCATAAACAGCCGCTTGAGTGCGGTCGGCACATTCAAGCTTCCCTAAAATATTGCTCACGTGAGTCTTCACCGTTTTGATGCCAATGAATAACTTTTCCCCAATTTCCTGGTTACTAAGCCCGTCCCCTAGGCACTTTAATACATCCAATTCCCGCTCCGTTAAATCATCGTGAAGAAACCGCTCTTTAGGACGCAGCTTTTTCATCATCAAGTCAGTCACTTTAGGGGCAATCGTCGCCTGCCCTTTAATGGCATCATGAATCGCCTCAGAAATTTTATGGGCCGGCAATGTTTTCAATAAATAGCTGAAAGCCCCTGCTTCTAGCGCTGGAAATACTTGTTCTTCATCATAATAGCTCGTTAATATCATGATTTTACATGTTGGATGAAAAGTCAGGATTTCTTTTGTGGCTTCGATTCCATTGCCATCTTCCATTAACAAGTCCATCAGCATCACATCGGGCAGATGTTTTTTAGCTAAGGCGATTCCTTCTTTACCACTTCTCGCTTCTCCAACAACTTCGATTCCAGGTTCTGTCATAAAATAAGATACCAATCCCAGTCGGACCATTTCATGATCATCCGTTATGCCAATTCGAATCGGTTTCATCACGCATACCTCCTTTTAAAGGTTGGCAAGGAATCTGGAAAAGCCACTCCGTTCCTTCCCCTTCTTTTGAGTGCAAACGGGCAGTTCCGCCTATTTCTTCACAGCGTTCTCGTATCGTCATCAATCCATATGATGTTTGCTTCTTCTTTGCCGAATCAAACCCTCTGCCGTCGTCTCTGATGGTCAATACAAATTGTGAACTACTGAGCTCAGCTAAAATTTTCACATATGTAGCTTCTGCATGACGAAGACAATTGGCAAGCACTTCCTGCACAATTCTGTACACATGCTCTTCACTTCCTTGAGACAAGCAGGACTCTTCTGGGAATTGAAGGTCGAATGTAACATCAGTCCTCGTCTCCAACTCTTCGAGTAACTCTGAAAGTGCCACAAAGAGGGTTTTATTTTGTAAATCCATTGGTCTTAAATGAAGCAATAGAGCTCGCATTTCATTGAGGGTTTTAACGGATAGAACAGATATTTGCTGAATAATGGATACAGCTCTTTCAGGATTTTGTAGAACTGTTCTCTCTGCAGAAGAGGACAGCATCGATAAGGCAAACAATTGCTGACTGACAGCATCATGCAATTCACGTGCAATTTTTTGACGTTCTTCCGTCATTGCAGCTTGTTCAGCTTGTTTGATCATCATGACATTCTGATCCACTAGACGTTGTAAAGTTCTTAATTGGACATTCATTTGTTCTGCCAACTCATTAAAACCTTCTTCAAGCAACCCAAGCTCGTCATTTCCTTGAACTGGAAGGCGGGTACGGTATTTGCCGTTTTGCAACATGCCAAAACCGGCCAGTAGATCGCGGTGGCGACTTGATAAATGATTGTCCCTTCGATATCCCCGGATCATTTCGTACGTAGCGATTACTATAAAAACGATGATGGGCACTACAATAGAACCTTTTATAGTAATAAATGTGTACGGAATGAAATAAACATATAGTTGAAGAATAGCGAATAGGAAAATGGAGACATCACGTGCAAGCCGCCAGCCTTGTTTAATGGATTCAACATGAAATGACTTCATTCCTACTCTTCCTTCCTAGACACCATGAATTTTAACATCGACAACATTGTACTTAATGAATATTCGCAGACGTTTTTCTGAAGTTTCAAAGTTTGGTGTTTCATAAACGAGGTCTGCACCAAGTCCTTTATCCAGTTGGTCGAATAATTCAACTTCACCTACATTCGCTTTAATCGTAATATGAGCACCGATATGTTCAGGGATTAACATATGGATGTCTCCTACAAAACCAGTTAATTGAATCGGAGTCTCGCCAGGCGGAATAATTGCCTTTGAAAAGTCAAAAAAATATTCAGCCACATTTTTTGTTAATTGTAGAGGCCCTAATTCCCAATCAGGACTGTGAAAAGACTTCTTTTCACTATTTTTTGATGTATTAATTGTAATGATTTTCTTCTTTTTCTCTTGTAAAGGCCGTTTGAATAGTTGATGTACACCGAAAGCAACAAATAAAATCGGCCATAATTTCAAGCAGTCTCTATATGCAAATTCAAAATAATCCAGAATTCCCAATGTAATGAGAATTCCGTACAAAACGGCAAACATTCCCCAAACTAAGGAAATACCTTGGCGATCTTTTTTGATATAACTATCCAGAGTAATCAATCCAAGCACAATAAGGATTCCCGGAATAATAAAAGTTTTCCAGGGGGTCTCTCGTAAGTTAAATACACCTAAATTCAAACTAAGTAAAATCGCACCCATCCCAATAAAAAAAAACGTGGACAATAATGGCCTTTTCATGTTTTTACCACCAATCTAAAATTTCTTATACCCTTTATTCTAACTAAATCGTATGCGAATACTTCTCTCGCTAGTGGGATGTGTTCTCCGCCTTAAGACGGAATTTGCTTTGTTTGGTGAATTTATTAAACTTCAATTGTTCTGATGTTCCCTCAATGATATAATAACAAACATTCAAACTATTTCGACAGTCGAAAGGAGATTTTTTTGTGAAGAATCAATTATTTGAAAAACTAGATGCGGCATTTGAGGAAATGCTAGTCATCCGCAGATATTTACATATGCATCCTGAAGTTTCATTTCAAGAGACAAATACAGCAAAATACATTCAAGATTACTATGCAGATTTAGGTATTGAGTTCACAGCAAATGTTGGCGGAAATGGTGTAGTTGCACGAGTCAAAGGTGCTTTGCCAGGTAAAACTGTTGCCCTGCGTGCGGACTTCGATGCATTGCCAATTCAGGACGAGAAAGATGTATCGTATAAATCGACGGTTCCTGGCGTTATGCATGCTTGCGGTCACGATGGTCATACCGCTACTTTATTAGTTCTTGGAAAAACATTGCATCAAATGCGCGAACAACTTACCGGAGAATACGTACTCATTCATCAACATGCAGAAGAGTATGCGCCTGGTGGAGCGAAGCCAATGATTGAGGCAGGCTGTTTAGAGGGTGTCGATGCCATTTTTGGTACACATTTGTGGTCACTGACTCCTGCAGGAACGATTGAATACAGAGTCGGACCGGTCATGGCCGCAGCTGACCGATTCGAAATTACAATTCAAGGTCGCGGAGGACACGGAGCCAGCCCCCACCAAACAAAAGATTCAGTCGTAATCGGTGCTCAACTAGTTACTAACCTGCAACAAATCGTCTCTCGTCGAGTGAGTCCAGTGGAATCGGCCGTATTATCTGTGGGTTCTTTTGTAGCCGAGAATGCATTCAATGTCATTGCGGATTCAGCGAAGTTAATTGGAACAGTCCGTACATTCAATCCTGAAGTCCGTGATCTTATTGAAAAAGAAATGGAACGTGTCATTCAAGGAACATGCCATTCGAATGATTGCACATACGAATTTTTATATGAGCGTGGTTACAATGCCGTCGTTAACCATGTTGCTGAAACTCAATTTTTGAAAGAACTGGCTGAACATGTGCCTGGTGTCAGTGAAGTGCGTGAAACGGAACAACATATGGGCGGTGAAGATTTTGGTTACTATTTGGAAAAAGTACCAGGTACATTCTTCTTTACCGGGGCGCAACCACAAGGAGAAATGTTCCCACATCATCATCCCAAATTTGATTTTGATGAAAGTGCCATGTTGATTGCGGCAAAAACATTAGGTGCAGCAGTCGTAGATTATCAAAACGTAAAATAAATGAGAATTCGACATCAGTATGATGGTGTCGGGTTCTTTTTTTAATGGCTCTGTTAACTTTCACGGTTGATTTAATAAAAAAGAAGGAGTCTGTGCCCTTTCTGCGGATGAAAACAGGTAAGCCTCCTCATCAAGCTACTTCTTATAAGAAGTAGCTTTTATTAATTTTCGGTTCGTGCTTTCATGCCAAACTTCGAATAATTAAAAGGATTAGGCATATGATTTTAAAACCATGTCTAATTGGAGGTTGCGATGAGAAGGTCAAAAAAAGGAGTAATGTTGCTAGGTTTCTTATTTATCAGTCTGGTAGTCGTGATTATAATTCTATCGTCTTTGACTAGCGAATCGGATCAGGACCTTTATTTGCGAGATGTGAAAGAAGTTGAAGCCGTCACCAGTAAATTGACCGAGACGAACTTTCAGCAACAACTTATTACATCATTAAAAAATGAAGGATATAAACCTACTGGAAGCATTGCGTACACGATTTTCAGTATGGATAAAAAGGAATTAACGATCATTTTGCATGGAATCGATACGAGTCAAAGAAAAGCGGAAAACTACATACAGGATCTTACCAACAAACTTTCCACTTCGATGGGTCTTGGAACTTTTGAGGTAACGGTTATAGAGGATAAAGATTAGACATGTTTTAGAAAGGATGAACGAATGGATTTACCTGTTACGATAGCTCACAAAGTTCTTCAAAAACAAACACCTAAAGTTAACGTATACTATCCTTTTGTAATTGGTCTCGCCAATCGACAAGCGGAAATGAAAATCAATTCCGTCATTGTTTCAACAATGAATAACACGATGGTCGAACTTGGATTTCATGAGTCATTTCTACAGGAAATGATCGGACAATTTGAAATCAAGACAAACGAACGAAATATATTAAGTCTGACATTAACCGTTTATGGGTTTACCGGTGGCGCTCACGGCAATACCATAGTCAAAGCACTGTCGTTTGATGTAACTACAGGAAGACAGTATGAATTAAAAGATTTATTTAAACCAGATAGTGATTACGTCACAGTTTTATCGAAAATCATTGGACAGAAAATCAAAGATTGGGATATTCAATTGCTTGAACCATTCACAAAAATCAGGCCAGATCAAGATTTCTACTTTGCTGACCATTCACTGGTCATTTACTTCCAGCAATACGAAATCACCGCTTACGTCTGGGGCTTCCCATACTTCCCTATTCCGATTCTCGACATTCAAAATATCATTCAGCCAGATGGTCCACTCGAAAAATTACTGCCCTTCTGAAAAAAGTAATTTCTATTACCAATTGTATTAGAAAAAGGTCTCATCCCCCCCATGTAATGGGCTATGAGACCTTTTTAAATTCCCTATTTACTCATCCTTAAAGTAATCTCACTAACTACAACGACAATTAGAGGCAAAGCATATAAAATTCCTTGCTCTACGCCAGTAAGAAGCACAGCAATCAGTACGATTATTGCTTGCAAAACTTGTACAACTCTTACTAATTTCAACACCGCTTTCTTCCGTGCACTTTCAACCAAGGGATAAAGCATATCCATTCTGAATTCACTAGATGACGATAGGGCTTGTTTGATTTGAATAGCAGAAGCAAATGCCAAAGCTCCTACAAAAATCATTACAACAACAGGAATGCCAATAAATGCCGCACCTATAGCCGAAAGTGCAGTTAAGCGAAGCCATAAGTAGAAAGTATCATCTGTACGAACAAAAGTACGAAACACTAAGTAATTTTGTGCGTTTCCCTCTTGGAATGGAATCAATCGATACATGACATCCATCCAGGGACGACGGTGAATGCTTCCCCGTACATGAGGAACATCCGTGAAATAATTAGCAAATCTATAAAAACGCAACATACGATTTTGTTCCATTTTCACAAAGTGCTCATACGGGAATGGTTGTCCCTTAACCTGCTTAATCCAAAGACTATAAAAACCAATTGGGAAAATCAATAGCACCAAATAAAAAGGAACCAGTGTGAAAGTGGCTATGATTGTAGATATAGAAATTAAGGCACGTATAGAACGATCTCCCCAGATTCTCTTGCCTGAATTAGCCCACTGGAAGGCAAACTCAATTTGGCCATTCCAAAATTTCAACAATACAATGGTGATAAGAACCATACCAATCGTCATTGGTTTGACTTGTCCTACTTGTGTAAGTAAAGGAATGGCAACAACTAAAGGCAGTAAGACTAGAAATATCTGAGACCAAAATGACCAAGCTAACGCTTTCTTCATATATGACATTAACTTTGATTCCAAAGGCAATAAATATACCTGGTCAGGTTCACGAATCAATGTGGTAGGCGGACTATATGCCAATAATAGTCCGATTACAATGGATACTAGCCATGTCCCCGGAAAATCAGTTGGTGCAGACTTCAACCATTCACTATATTGATAACCACCCGCACCAAGGACAAACACAAAGACAATTGCTAGATGTCCTGTAAACACAAATTTCATGTATTTCTGTAGTTCATTTATATAATGAAAAAACCGTATTCGCCATACATCATGCAGGTTATTCATGGTCTTGCTCCTTCGTCATTGCGATGTACAAATCATCAAGAGTAGCAAGTGGCATATTGAACGCTGCCCGTAAATCATTCATCGTCCCTTGCGCACGAATGCGGCCGTTGTGCAATAACAAAATACGATCGCAGTAGCGTTCAGCTGTCGATAAAATATGCGTAGACATGAGAACAGATGCGCCAGTTTGTTTTTTTTCATTCATTTGATCCAGTAAAGATTGAATGCCCAGTGGATCGAGTCCAACGAAAGGCTCATCGATAATATATAATGAAGGATTTACTAAAAAGGCACACATAATCATGACTTTTTGTCGCATTCCTTTTGAAAAATGTGATGGAAACCAATTTAACCGTTTTTCCATGCGGAATTCTTTCAACAATACTTCTGAACGCGCTGCCAAAGTTGCTTCATCTAACCCATAGGCCATCGCAGTTAGTTCCAAATGTTCTTTTAATGTTAGTTCGTCATACAAAACGGGAGTTTCCGGGATATATGAAAACGATGAACGATAGACATCCATATTTTCCTTCATTGTCACTTCGTTTAATCGAATTTCTCCATCTTTTGGATTCATCAACCCAATTATGTGCTTAATGGTTGTACTTTTCCCTGCCCCGTTCAATCCTATTAAGCCCACTAATTCACCGGGGGCAATGGAAAAGGATAAATCATGAATGACTGGTTTCCGTGTATAGCCACCTGTTACTGCGTTTACTTCTAATACGTTCATCAGATGCACCCCTTTTATTCTTTATCTTATCAAAAAATTTGCTGTATGGCTTTTCACTTGTCACTTCTTTGTATGATAAACTTATGACCATATCTTGAAAGGACGTGACCCAAAATGAGTGAGTGTTTATTTTGCAAAATTGTAGACGGTTCAATTCCTAGTACAAAAGTATATGAAGACGAGCATGTGTTAGCCTTTATGGATATTATGCCACTGACAAAAGGGCATACGCTATTAATTCCCAAAAAACACCATGAAAATGTTTATGACATGTCATCAGAAGAAGCTGGACAATTATTTTCTGTTGCGCCAAAAATCGCTGAATCAATCAAAGCTTCTTTTCAGCCAGCCGGCTTGAATTTGCTGAATAATAATGGTGCGCCTGCAGGGCAAAGCATTTTCCACTTCCATCTTCATTTCATACCTAGATATGATCAAACTGATGGATTTAAGGCAACTTGGCAAACAAAAGAAAAGCAATATACCAATGAAATGTTCGCTGAGTATGCAGAACTGATTAAGTCAAACATACTCAAGTAAACTTGCATTTCACTGCCAAACCTTGTAATATCTTAAGTAAGTTTCTCGCTGTCGATCACAGGATACGCTAGGAGATTCCTAAATATGAGTTTAGAATAGTTGAGGAGAGATGAGCAAATGAATACAAAAAATTTAGTGTTAATGGCCCTGTTAGTCGGTGTAGGAGCTGCGTTGTACTTAATCATTCCAGGTTTCGGCGGTGGAATGAAACCTGACTTCATGTTAACGATGATGTTTATTGGGATTTTATTGTTTCCAAAAGCGTCACATGTATTTTTACTCGCACTGACAACTGGTGTTATTTCTGGATTATTTTCGACTTTTCCAGCTGGTTTTTTACCAAACGTGATTGATAAGTTTATTACAGCATTTGTCTTTTTTGCAGTCGTTGTGGCACTTAAACATTTCACACAAAAACTTTCAGTTGCAGTCGCACTTGCAGCATTGGGTACACTTCTGTCAGGCATCATTTTCCTATCCGTTGCCATTTTTGTACTCGGAGTAAATGTTCCTTTTGGCGGTCTTGTAGTTGGGGTTGTTTTACCAACTGTAGCGTTGAATGCCATCGCATTCTTCTTTATTTTCCCGATTGTAACGCAATTGTTGAAGCGTTCAAAATTCGATACTGCTTTTTCAAACTAAATAATCTATGGTCTGCCAATCATGGCAGGCCTTTTTTTATCCTCTAGCAACCAACAGAACGGTCTTTCTAGGCACTTTTCGCATTTCATGTTGTCTAGCTACAAGCGCCAGCCCACACCTAAGCTTAGGCCCACAGGATGTGGGTCATGAAGGCTTTGCGACACGATGTCGCGACCTTTGCCTTCAAACCTTAAAACTCATTCGAAAACGAGTTTTCGATTCGTTTGCTCCTGCGGTTACTCGTCGCAAAGGAGACCTTTCTTCCAGCGCCGGTGTTGGGCTTTCTAGGCACTTTTCGCATTTCTTGTTGTTTTGGCTTGTCCGACATGTTTTAATTAATTGAAATGAAGGAATAGTATACATATATATGAAGGGAGTGCCTCTATAATGAAAGCTTCTACATTTTTTGTTGGTCTGGTTTCAGGTCTTGTGGCAGGATCAGCAGTGGTCTTATTCTCTACTCCTCAATCCGGTAGCGAATTACGTTCGAATGTCAAAATGGCATCATCTGATTGGAAAGAGAAATTATCTGACGTTAAGTTTCAAATAAGCGATTTAAAACAATCGATAGCTGGTTTAACTAATACTGCAAAGACTGATGTACCGCAAACGATTAATGAATTGAAACAATCTGTACAACAATGGCAGTCAGAAACTGCACCTATTCAGGAAAGTCTTCAAAATGAAATTGCTTCAATTCAGTTGGCAATGGAGGAACTTGAAAAATCAATCACCAAGCATCAAAAAGATGCTTCACCAGCCAATTCATAATTAGCATAATGCCCTGCAAAAAATTTGCAGGGCATTTTTTATTTGAATCAATTTCTCGCCAACAAAAAACCATTTAAATCATAATATTTACAACATTCTAACTATGCAGACCTTTACTTTATTGCTATAATGATAGAAATTGATTTTTATGGAAGCAGGTGACGATATGTCTGAACAATTGTATACCATGAAAGAAGCTATGCTCTACAGCCAGCGAATTGCCCAGTTGTCGAAAGCGCTTTGGAAAGCGGTCGAAAAGGATTGGCAACAATGGATAAAACCTTATGACTTGAATATTAATGAGCATCATATTTTATGGATTTCATATCATTTAAAAGGGGCTTCCATTTCAGATGTTGCAAAGTTTGGTGTAATGCATGTGTCTACTGCATTCAACTTTTCAAAAAAATTGGAAGAACGTGGGCTTTTGTCTTTTTCAAAACGAGAAGATGACAAGCGGAATACGTATATCGAGCTTACTGAACAAGGTGAAGAATTATTAATTAAAATGATTGAGCATTATCACGATTCTCAGCACGCTGTTATTGAAGGTTCAATGCCTCTTAAAGATTTATACGGGCGTTTCCCCGAATTCATGGAAGTCATGGCAGTTATCCGAAATATTTATGGAGATGACTTTATGGAAATCTTCGAACATTCATTTAAAAACATTGATCAATCCTTTGATGAAAAGATTGGTAACATTAAACCGGCCGTTACAAACAAGAGTTAATATAGCAACGTTTGAAAACGCTATCTAATTTGTAATAAATATTGGCTTGCTTTTTCTATCAAAACATCGTAATGTATGTATCTGCAAGTACATTATTTTACAATAGGAGATGCATACAGTGCACTGCTGGAAAACCATCAATGTAAAAAAACAATACGGATTTGATCGTATTTTCATGTTATCGTCATTACTCGTCGTTGCCGTATTTTCACTTTTTTATGTGTTGCTCGAAATTTTACACGACAATCGCCTTTCGGATGATCGATTCGCTGTTTTTTTACTGAGTTTCTTGTTATTGTATCCGGTTCATAAGAGTCTTCACTTTTTACCATTGATTCGATATCGGAATCGCATACACTTCTCAGTAAAAAAACAATTCAGCTTTATGCCTATATTATCGATTCGCATAAAAGAGCCTGTACCTAAAGCACTTTTCTTGTTTGCTTTACTTGCTCCGTTTTTCATTATTAACAGCCTGCTGATTACTGGTGCATTCATGATGCCCGAATTTGGTCATTATTTTACGATGTTGCTAGCTTATCATTGTGGTCTCTGTCTGATTGATTTGTTATATATTAAAAATCTTGCCCGTTCACCCAAAAAAGCTTTAATTGAAGAAACGGAAACGGGATATGAAATTCTTGTTCCTCCAGCTACCTTTTAAACGGATTGCTGTTCTTTTTTTCTTGATTTTGATATGCTTGTGAAGATTGGCAGAGGGGAGGAATAAACTTGATTATCGCAGTTGTAGTACTATTCTCGATTGTGTATTTATTCCAGATTAATCGCATGACTTATGCATTATGTGCGCAACGAGAAATTCCTGAAGAGAAACAAAATAAGATTTTCCGAACCATTAATGTATTGGTGACGATTTTACTTGTTTCCTTTTATGTAGAAATATTATTGACCGCATAAAAAAGTCCATTCGCCTGACTCCAGGCAAATGGACTTTTTCTTTTTGAAAAGCAAAGAATACTTTTTAAAGAAACCCACAAATTAAGAGAGCCTCTCTGTTCAGCTTCAGCGTAAGTTCGGACAGTCGTTTCACTACTTCATCCGAAAATATTCTTTTCCGATAGTTTATGCAACGCCAATGTCGGTCTATCTCAGCCGTTACTGATTTTTAAATTAGCACAAAAATGCTGCACCTACGATGATCAAAAGAATAAATAATACAACGATTAAAGCAAAGCTGGATTGATGCTGGAACCCACCACTCACTTCGCACACCCCCTTCCTCTTTGTTATCGTATGCTCTTGTGTTCAACAAGCGTAGGCATATGAGGGAACCATTTTTGTTTTTCCGTCGTCTATGGTATAGTAACAACGGCAATAAGAAGATAGTTAGGAGAGATTTCCCATGAAAAAAACCGTATTAACATTGACATTAGCAGCATCTGTATTAGCTTTATCAGCTTGTAATGGCGACTCAGCGTCAGACGACAAACCAATTGTCACGTCTAAAGCTGGAGATATTACGAAAAACGAACTTTATGAAGAAATGAAAGAATCCGTTGGTAAACAAGCACTTCAAGTTTTAATCATTGAAAAAGTATTAGCTTCAGAATATGAAGTTTCAGACAAAGAAGTAAAAGCTCAATTTGACAAAGAGAAAAAAGAAATGGGCGAAAGCTTTGATCAATATCTTGCACAACAAGGTCAAACAGAAGAGAGCTATAAAAAATACATTCGTTTGAACTTATTGCAAGAAAAAGCTTTAACTGAAGACGTTAAAGTTACCGACAAAGAAGTAAAAGCTCAATACGAAAACATGAAAACAGAATTAAATGCACGTCATGTATTAGTAGCAGACGAAGCAACTGCGAAGGAAGTTAAAGCGAAGCTTGATGGTGGCGCTGATTTCGCTACTGTAGCAAAAGAATATTCAACTGAGCAAGCAGCACAGCAATCAGGTGGCGAACTTGGCTGGTTTACTCCAGATAAAATGGTAAAAGAATTCTCTGATGCAGCATTGGCATTGGAAATTAACAAAATCAGTGAGCCAGTAAAAACTAAATTTGGCTATCATATTATCCAAGTAACGGACAAGCGTGAAGCTAAGGTTGGTTCATTTGAAGATGAAAAAGCAGAAATAACTAAAACCTTAAAATTGCAAAAAGCTGATCAAAGCACTTTGCTACCTAAAGTATCGAAGTTAATGAAAGAAGCAGATATCAAGATTAACGATGAAGACTTAAAAGGTGCAATCGATCAAATGTTAAATCCAGAGCCAGCAGAACCTGAAGCTGCTGAATAATAATGTGTACAGGAAAGGCGCTTCCCATTTGAGGAAGCGCCTTTTTGTTATGTGCTATGTTAACTTTCACGGTTGTTAACTGAGCCTTCTTGTTATTTATCATTGTTAATCTTTGCATAACTAACTACCTAATACACGTTTTCTTATTCAAACGTTGGTTTATAAAATGAACGATTGTCGAGTGGGAATAGACGCTCGGAAAACTCTCCAGGGTTCGTTTTCTTTAATGCTCGATCCAGCATATTCATCTTCGCATCGATATTATCAATATAGTGAAGAATTTCTGCCTCACGCAGCATTGGTTTTTTAGGACTGCCCCACTCTTCTTTCCCGTGATGCGACAAAACCATGTGCTGGAGAAGCATGACTTCTTCCCCTTCAATTTGTAACTCCTCTGCCGCTTTTGAAATCTCATTGACCATGATTGTAATATGGCCTAACAAATTCCCTTCGATGGTATAAGAAGTTGCGATTGGCCCTGATAACTCGGTAACTTTTCCTACATCATGCAAAATAATGCCTGCATAGAGTAAATCTTTATTCAATGAAGGATACAAATCACATAATGATTTACCAAGCTTTAACATCGATACGACGTGGTCAATTAAACCAGAGACATAATCGTGATGATTTTTCGTTGCAGCAGGATAAGTCATGATGGACGCTTGATGTTTTTTCAACAAGTGACGCGTTATTCGCTGAATCTGTGGATTCTTCATTTCAAAGAAGAATTGCATTAACTCCTCAAACAATACTTCTTTCGCTTTTTCAGCAGATGGCACAAGGTCACTTAATGAAATTCCTTCATCATCTTTTACAACTCGAATGCTTTTGATTCGCAATTGGTTTTTCCCACGGTAATGTTGTATCTCTCCACCTACACGAACAATTGCTTCCGCATGATACAACGCTTCATGCTCTTCATTTGTATCCCAGAGCTTCGCTTCGATATCTCCACTTTTGTCCTGAAGAATAAGGGTCATAAAAGGGTTTCCGGTCGTTGTGAATGCCTTTATAGATTGCTTGATTAATAGATTATGATCGACAGTTTCGCCCACTGCTAAGTTTGAAATACCTTTACCTTTCATACCGGCGATACACTCCTTTCCTTTTGCAACAATGCAACATCTATGATGTGTGCATCAGTCCATATTGCCGTCATCTCTTCATGACAAGTGAAATACAAGAATTGATGATGGTTTTCTAAATCTGACATTAATTGTACCATTTGTTTCACACGGAAACGATCGAAATGGACAAATGGATCATCCATTACGAATGGGAAAGGCACGGATCCAACCAATGATTCCGCCAAAGCGAATCGCATGGCAATATACGCTTGTTCTTTCGTAGCTTGACTCAATTCCGCAATTCGATAACGCATGCCTTGTGAATGGACCGCTTCGAAAATTCCCTCATCATTAACTTCAAGTGACTCATATCGTCCATTTGTTAAGTGCGTAAAGAACTGCTGTGCTTTTTCAAGAACAAATGGGAGTCTATTTTCTTTTAAATTGTGCATCGTTTGCCTGATGGCTTCCGATACAACTTTGTTGATGGACCATTTATGTGCAAGTTCTGCGAGTTCAGTTTTCTTTTGTTCAAATTGTTGTAGCATATACCCATAATTTTCATCACTAAGCATTGAGCTAGTTTGCTGTCTCAGTAATGCTTTTTCCTCCAATAAGTCTTGGCGGGATTTGGTAAGATTATTTGCTTGTTCCTTTAATTGAGTCAACTGGGCTTCTTGTTCCTCATGATTTACAGTAGACATTGCGATTTCACCAATTGATTTGAGTTGCGCTTGAATCGACTGGTATTCCTGTTGAAGGGTTTGTTTCAGACGGTATGCTACGTCGGCTTCATAAAATCCACGTTCAGAATCGACTTGCGCTTCACTCCACAACTTTTGTACGTCTTCAGACAAGGCATCAAACAACTTCTCTTTTTCTGATAGCTGAGCTTCCCATTCTTTCATTTTTACTTGATACATTTCATGCTCTTTTCGATTTGTTTTTGCATTGTTGCAGATCTCACGCAACCGATGATAAGCATGCTCTTTTGAAAGTGCCTCTCCCGTTGCTTCGGACATTTTTTTAAGTCGTTTTTGAATTTTTTCTTCAAGAGATTGAACATCCGTCAATTTTTGTGAAATTGATTGTTGCTGTTCCTGAATATGACGAATGCGTTTAAACAGTTCTGGGAACAATTTCGGATGCAATAGCTCTGTAAATCCATGAAGCTGAAGAAAATCCGATAATGTCTCTTTCGCTTCCTCACATTTTGCCTCTTGAATACCGATACTTTGCTCTACCTTCACCGTCAACCGATGTTGATCTTGAAGTTTTTCTTTGAGCTGATCCATTCGTTCATTATACAATCTTACCCGATTGGCCAAATGCTCCGTACTGGACAATTCCTGTTCTAGTGCTGCAATTTGCGATGAATAATCATCGGGTTTCCTGTCAGATGTACCTTGGTTCATCTTGTTCAATAACACAAAAATAAGTCCGGCTAACACAATTCCACCAATCGCGATCGTCCAGTTTCCTGAAAGAATAGCCCCTAGAATGGAGGCTATACAAATCATGATGGTGATAATTTGGGGAATGTTTGTCGTCACTGCTGCCGGCTGTGTCTCCAGTTGCTGGCGGGCTTTCAACTCGGCCACTTGTCTTATCAGTTTTTGCACATTTCCGCTTTGTTGTTGCTCCATTTCAGTAGGTGCAGACGCACGAAGCTGTTGCATTCTACTTTCAATTTCTTCTCTTTCGATTTTTGTTCGTTCCCAGCTTTGTCGTTCAAATCGAATAGCCTCTTCGGCTTGTTGCAATCGATGCATTACTTGTTGAAAGTGCTCTTCTTTTTGAAGGGATACATCCATAGCTATCACTTGAGAAAAATGGGACTTGTCTTTGACCCCCAACATTCGCGCTTGCTGTTGTATGTCGGCTTTCGCTTGTTCAAGGTCACTCGTTAGCTGTTGCTTTCTAAGCAGCCAATGATGCCATTCAGACTCCTTAGCCAATAACTCTTCTTTTTCCCGTGTTTGTTCATACGACCATAATTCATTCAATTGCTCTAGTTGTTGTTGAATAGCAGATTGTAGCTGTTCCACTTGAATTTTGGCTTCGTGCATGCGATCTTTAGCTTTCTCGTACCGTCGAATTCCTTCTATAGGAAAATTTGCTTGTTGGTTGATAGCAAGTTCTGATTGAAGGTGTTTCTGTTTTTCCAGTAATGGTTTAGCTTGAAGGAGTTTAGCAAATTGCTCATTTTGTTGTTTGACATGCAGCTCAACATGATTCAAGTTTTCAAGTTCTCCATCAATTTCAGCAATGCGTAAAATGGCTGGTTCGTATTGATCGATTTCCGCTCGTGCTTCTTTGAGCTTCTGGTCCAACATGCGGATTTCTTCTATTTTCATATTCATTTCTGGATTTCTGCCAGATTTTTTAAATAAGCCACTCATTTCTTTTGTCGCCCGTTGCTCCAGCTTCGTCAGCGTGTCTACGCCCGTTGTTCCTGAGGAAAGAAGAGTACGACTTAGCTCTACTTCGGTCATCTTGTCAAAGTTTTGCAATTGATGAATAGAAAAAGAAAAAATCGATTCAAAGGAGTTTCGATCATATCGATAAAGTACTTTTTTTAACGTTTCTTCATCGCCTCGCGTACCATCTTCGAAAAAGACTGTTACATCTCCGGCAGATTTACCTTTGACTCGTTCAATCACCACGTGACCGAACTCAGAATGATTGATATGAACTTGTCCACCGTGTCGACCGCCACCTTTTGGTTCATATCTCATATTGGATTGATTGCGGAGCGGGAACCCGAACATCACCGCCAAAATGAATTGTTGAATGGTCGTTTTTCCCACTTCATTGTTTCCGAAGAATACATTGATTCCATCTTTCAGATTGATCGTTACATTTTCATGTTGTCCGAATCCATAAATCACCAGTTTCTGAATACGCATGTAAGGTCTTCACTCCTTTCCTACAAGTTCTTTTTGGATAAAAGTTCGAGCCTCTGAGTGAATCGTCTCATAGTCATTGTCATTCAGTCTTTCAATATATCGACTCAACCTTGGGTGTTGATAGACATCACTAATAATTTCTTTCCATTGTTGTGTATCCCACGTGTCCATGACGGAAATCACCTGTTCAGTCATTCCGCTTGATTCCATTTCAAATGCATCTATAGCATCAAATGTAATAGCATGTACCCAAATATGAGGCTCTTTCATCTCTTGTGTCTCCCGTACCATTGACAGCCACTCTTCAAGTGGAGTACCTTCTAGCATTGTTAACGTATTGGCATCAACATCCGTTAGATTAATCTCAAGAACGCCAGCACCATGAACATTGCGGAAATTTTCAATTGCCGAATCGATTGTTTCAAACCATTCGTTAGCATGAACAATTCCCTTACACGAACAATTTATTTGGTCGTAAATAATTGACGAAGTCGGTATGAAATTAAATAGCGCGTTGCCTTTTTCAAGGAAGACATCATAAAATCCTTTTGGACCTTTTTCGTTCCGGTGACGGCTCTGGATGTTTCCTGGGTATACAATGGGTGGCTCCGAATGGAGAACTTGTCGCTTGTGTATATGACCAAGCGCCCAGTAGTCATAATTTTTATTGATAAGTTCTTCTTTAGTAAATGGTGCATAAACGGCGTGTGTCGTATCCCCTGCCAAGCTGCCATGGAGCATACCAATGTAAAATGCATCCGTCTGGAATGCATCTTCGTACATTGTCGTCATGGACTCTTTCACATGGCGTTCCGGATAACTGAAACCACTTATGTATACATCATGATGTCGAATTTGAACATTCACTTTTTCTACTTTATCCCGAAATACATGGACATTTTCCGGAAGTCGAAAGCGTGTCCATTTGCCTCCAAGATGATCATGATTTCCGTAGCAAAGAAATACAGGAATTTGATGACGGTTGAGCACTTCCATCCCTTCCTGAAACTTATGTTGTGCACGTAAACTACGATCTTCTCCATCATAGATGTCCCCGACAATTAAAATGAAATCCGGTTTTTCTTGAACGGCCGTTTCAATCAGTGTTTGAAAAGCTTTAAACGTACTGTCACGGAGAGTCTTAAACTGATGTTCTGGCATCGATGTAACACCTTTAAATGGACTATCAAGGTGTAAATCAGCCACGTGGAAAAAGCGAATGGATGTCATAATGTCCCTCCTTCAAAAAACGAATATTTGTTCTCATTTTATCATTCTCACGTAAAAAATGCTACTTGCCAGAAAGGCAGATTCCAGTTCTGGTGAACAAAGAAATATCTTTTGCAAAAGAAAAAAGCGGGACATTTTATGCCCCACTTTTACTAGTGATTCTATTTATTTTCTTCCTAAATCCAATGCCTTCTTAATGTCTTTCAACGATTGTGAGGCACCGTACATCAATACCCCCCCACGATATACCCGTGAGCCGAACCAGCCCAAAATGAAAATAGTGACTAATAATATTCCAATACCCAATAGTGGTTCCCAAATAGGCAAATCAAGCATCCCAACACGAAGGAACATAACCAGCGGTGTAAAGAATGGGAAGTATGATGCAAACTGAACATATGATGCCTCCGGATTTCCAAGACCCGAAAAAGCAATGAATGACGCAATAATTATTAAAAAAGTCATAGGCAACAATAGCTGTTGCACATCTTCAGTTCGACTCACGAGTGAGCCAAGCAACGCTGCAAGAGTTGCGTACAGGAAATAGCCGAGAAGGAAGAATATAACAGCGAAAATCATCGTACTGATGCTGACATTTGAAAAACCAAAAAAGGAAAATACACCGGACGTCAAATCAGACGAACTTGTTTTCAAGGCGGTAAAACCAGCCACTCCGAATATCGCAATCTGCAACAAGCCTAACGTGCCCACACCTGCAATTTTCGCAAACATGTGTTTAACGGGAGAAACACTCGAAATAATGATTTCCATAACCCTTGAAGATTTTTCAGTTGCAACTTCCATTGCAATCATATTTGAATAGTAGAACACGGCAAAATAAATGACAAAAATCAATACATATACCAATCCGCGCGCCTGACTCAATTCTTCTTCTGATTTAGATGAGGCACTTACCGCATCCTGTTCGAATTGAATTGGTGAAAATAATTGTCCGACTTCTTCTGGTGACAGTTCCAAAGAAGTTGCTTTAATATTTGTCTGCACGGTTTGAAGTGCTTCACGAACCTGCATCGGTTGCTCAAAATCAGTAGCATTTTTAGATATATAAGTCGCTTGGATAGTATCTGATTCATCTAACTTCAACACTAAGAAACTAGCAATCTTTTCATCTGTAATTTGCTGCTCCAGGTCCTCCACTGATTTGCTGGTAGCTTTTAAAGTGATATCACTTTCCGAAGCCATTAATTGCTGCTGAAGTTGACTGAGCAATTTTCCATCTTCTTCAACAACGTAAATTGTATCTTTCTCCGCTCCCCCATCAAATACACCTGCATCTTGAATTTTGGTAATTATGGTCGCAATGTTGGCCATCAGGAAAATCCCGGCAATCACAATGAGTGTCGTAATCACAAAAGATTTCGTTTTAGCTTTCGTCCAAAATGATTGTTTAAATATTGTCCAGAAATTACGCATGTTCTTTTCCCACCTTTTCAATAAAGATGTCCTGAAGGGATGGTTCTTCAATTGCAAAATATCGAATATCACCTTTCGTTAAGGCCATTCGCAATAATTCATGTGCAGTTTGTTCTTCCGAAATTTGAAATAGTCCACCTTCGATGGAAGGCTTGAATGAATTCACACCTTCCATGTCACTTAAAAAGGAAAGATCGAAATCCGCTTTCAATCGAACGTTTTGACGTCCAAATCCTCTTTTCACTTCACGTAGAGATCCTCTGACAATTGCTTCCCCGTGATGCATGATGCAAAGCTGTTCACACAGTTCTTCTACATGGTCCATACGATGACTGGAAAAGACAATTGTTGCGCCTTCTTTTTGAATGTCCAATATCGCTTTTTTCAAAATTTCTACATTGACCGGATCCAGCCCACTGAATGGCTCATCTAAAATGATTAACGAAGGCTTGTGTATTACAGAGGCAATCACTTGTATTTTTTGTTGATTTCCTTTCGAGAGTTCTTCCACTTTCTTATTTGCATAGTGAGGCACTTCAAATCGCTCAAGCCATTGATGTGCTGCAATTTTGGCATCGTTCTTTTTCATGCCGCGGAGCTGACCTAAATAAACCAGCTGATCTTCCACTTTCATTTTTGGATAGAGTCCACGTTCTTCAGGCAAATACCCGATATGTGTACTGTTTTCATAACTGATTGGTTGGCCATTCCAAGTAATGGCCCCTTCTGTTGGATCCAATAATCCAAGAATCATGCGGAAAGTAGTCGTTTTGCCAGCGCCATTCGCACCTAGAAAACCAAACATGCTCCCTTGTTTAACAGACATGGATAAATCTTTGACTGCAGTGAAATCCCCAAATTTCTTCGTTACATGTTCTATCTGTAATGTCATGTGAACACCCCTTAGAATTTTTTCTCGACAACTATACTACTAATCAAATACGCAATCATATGCGCAACATATACAAACGTTAAGATAAAAAATGAAAAACCTGCTCCTTCCACAATTATTGAGGCCATCCAGGCACCTACGATACAGAAAGTTGATATGCTCCAGGCAATCGACCGTGCACGGGTATGCATTTGATGGTAACGTTCATCAAATCTTCGTTTCTTTTTGCCAATTTTATAATTGAAGTAAAGTACGATGGCAACTGTCAAAAAACCGAAAAAGAATCCAGACAATCCAGCTAAATTATCAACATTGTCAAACACCTTTTTCATCCTCCTCATAAACGAATAAGTCTTCAATCGTGCAACTAAATAATCGTGCTAATTTAAATGCCAAATTGATGGACGGATTGTATCTTCCTTTTTCTAACGAAATAATGGTTTGTCTTGATACATCTAACTTTTCGGAAAGATCATCTTGCGTCATATTTAATTCCATACGCTTCTCTTTCACGAAATTCTTCAACCATCATCCCTCCTTTACGTAAAGTTAACTTTACGTAAAGCTTACTTTACTTATCCAAAATATGTCAAGTGTAATTCACAAACTATTTTTTCTTTTTAAAAACTTGTATAATGAAGTTATATTCATTTCAAAGGGGTTTGATATTTTTGAAATCTTATAAATTCACAGCGTTTGAAAAAACAGGGAAATTAATCGTCGAAGAGACTTGGGAGTTTGCCTCTGATGAGGAAGCAAAAGCAAAAGGACAAGATTTAATCGATGAAAAAGACTTTACCGATCAGACACATCGCTTGGTCAATAATTCCGGGAAATTAATTTTATTTCACGTATAAAAAAATCTGCTTGAAGCGAATCTCGCTACAAGCAGATTTTTTTATATACCTTTAAAACTTGGTTTTCGTTTTTCCACAAAGGCTTGTATGCCCTCCAAATGATCCTTCGTCCGACGCATTGCTGATTGAGATGTGCTTTCAAGTGCCAGAACACGCTCCAATTCATGTACATGTTGCGTATGTAATATTTGTTTAGATGCAATCATTGCTTTCAAAGGTGCAGACAAGAATTTTGCTGCCGAAAGTTCCGCATAATCATAAGCCTTTCCTTCAGCCGTCACTTCATCAATTAAGCCAAGGGATAAGGCTTCGTGTCCATTCAACACTTTACCTGACCAAATCAGTTGCTTAGCTTTCGGAATACCCACTCTTTCTTTTAAGAAGAAATGTCCTGCTCCGTCTGGAATCAAGCCAATGCCAATAAAGTTCATAGCAAGTTTACTGTTTTCCTCTGCAATGACAACATCACACCCAAGCACTAAACTAAGCCCCAGTCCTGCTGCTGCCCCATGAACAGAAGCAATCGTAACCATAGGAAGAGTATAAAGTGCCTTCGCCAGACGGGATATATCGCCCATGACTGAGTCAATATCCATTGGACTTTCCGGATCCAACATTGCTTTAATATCACCACCTGCCGAAAAAGCACGTCCTTCTCCTTTGATTAATAACACCTGCACATCTTTCTCTTCGTGCAACCATTCCAGTGCTTCCGCAATTTCTCTCATCATTAAAGCGTTCATTGCATTCATGCTTTGAGGACGGTTCAAAGTCAACGTCGCCAAGCGTCCATTTTTTTCTACACTTACTGTTTCRTATGTCAAAGTAGACACCTCTCTCAGAGTGAATAGTCATTCATAATATTATTATTCGAGAAACTAAGGATAAATCCTTTAATTATTACTAAAAATCTTTATTGTCTGTTGAAATCCATAAGATATATGGGTCAAAATTCCATTTGATGCTATATTTAATTGGCAAGCGAATATTCCAAGGGCTTAATTTCAATACTAAAGTCGAGATGATTTTGTCATTCCATCAATCAGGAGGAAACATGAAAAATGTAATCTACCTTTTCGGTCCTACAATTATGATTTTTTTAGGAATCAATATATTTGAATCGATTCCCATCACATTCGGTTTATTTTATAGCTGGCTTTTTTTTATTCCTTTTGTTTCTTATTTTAGGAACCCAGCACTTAAATCTTCATTTTATCAATCCATCAAAACTGAAAAAACATTGAAATCCATTATGACCGGTCTTATTAGCGGAGTTTTGTGCGCCATTGCAATCTTCGTCTCATTGTCATTAGCAATGGGTCACTTATTTGAAATTGATCATGTTTCGGATATACTCGTTCAGTGGGAATTTAGTGGTCCGATTGTGTGGCTCTATATTTTCATATTAATTTGCATCAATCCATTTTTGGAAGAATGGTACTGGCGTGAATTTATGTACAAGCGATATCTTGATAAATTAGGAACCATGCGAAGTGTCATCATTACTTCATTTTTTTATGCCCTCTATCATTTGTTGGTTCTGATTCCGCTCGTTGACATGCCTTTGAGTGTTATCGCAACCATACCAGTCCTACTTGCAGGTTTGCTTTGGGGCTATTTTAGAAAGATTTTTACATCCATCACCGCTTCAGTGATTAGCCACACACTCGCAGATATCGGTATTATCCTTTTTTATATTGTTTATTTAATGCAATAGGCATTGCGATTCGTTAACAGAGTATTCAATAAATATAGCCCAGTTCCTATCTAGGAACTGGGCTATATTTATATAAGGCGGTTCATTAAATATTGACTATATCTTTGGAATGAAAATCATTTTATCTCTGGAACAGTTTTTTTGCGCGAGTTAAGTCAATTGATTGATCTTCAATAATTTCCATGAAATATTCTAATTGCCATTTTTGAGTTTTAAGCGCTTGTCTACTTGTTGTATTATCCCAGGGTGGATAAACTCTAATGGCTCGTTTACCYTCATGGTTACAGTCTGATATTATTCCTTTTTCCAGTAATACAGATTTCGGAAAAATAAACTGGCCGAAATAATTGTCTTTTCGAGTGCTTACAATAAATAAATCTATATTATCCGAGTTGTGGAATGGTTGAATAGGTCCCTTACCTTCCCTCTTCCATAAAGTAACAAACTGTCCTATCTTGGTTGGAGTTATCTTAGCTACTCGATATTTAATAGATAACCCGCTAATCTCAAAAGTATAAGCGCCATAAT
>NZ_JBFUIO010000042.1:0-38294 GCF_056401835.1 Paenisporosarcina sp. P4_D4
AATGTAAATTAAATTAGAAAAACACAGTTTGCACCCACAATGGTGCAGGCTGATGTCTTTTCTTATACTGATATCCAAAATATTTTAATAGCTATCAGTGCTAAAAAACACAGTTTGCACCTACAATGGGGCAAGCTGATGTCTTTTCTTATACTGACATCCGAAAACTTCCACTCTCTTATCAGTGTAGAAAAACCACACTTGCGCTTAGAGTGGTTTGTTGTGATATGCATAAAACATAACTAACATTTCCTCTTCCCTACGCCAGCTACAATTTACTACGTGAAACTTACTACTTCTTTTTGAGCTGGCCATTTTTCTAATGTATGGGCCATTTCCCAAAATGAATATTCGTATTGGCTACTAATGATAAAATGTTCTTTCATCCGTTCGCGGTCCTCAGCAGTTACTGTTTCAGCAAGCTTGTCTAGTCTATTAATTTGTTCCTCGACTTTCGCTCTAAACCATTCACCACCATATGCAGAAATCCATTCTTGGTAAATCGGTTCTTCAGGAGTACACGACTGAAGTCTCTCGCCTATTTCAAAATAAAGCCAATAACAAGGTAATATGGCTGCGATAATATCGCCTAAATGTCCGTGATATGCTGCACGATACAAATGGGATGTGTAAGCATACGCAGTAGGCGAAGGCTTGAAATTTGCTTGTTCTTCTTCTGTTATTCCTAGTCGACGCGAAAAATTCTTATGCAGCGATAATTCCGCTTCATAGGTGGCTTGTGCATGAGCTGCCATTTTACTCGTTGTTTCAAAATCATTAGCTCTTGCTGCACCCAAAGCTTGAACCTTTGCAAAGTGGGACAAGTAATATGCATCCTGCATAACGTAATAACGGAAACACTCTAAAGACAATGTCCCATCCCCAATTCCTGTAACGAACGGATGATGAAAGCTTGCTTCCCAAATGTGATCTGATTCTTCTCTTAAAAGCTTTGAAAATGTCATAAAACAACCTCCAAAAAAGTTTTTCTCAACTGAATCGAATCACTTCCGCCAAATTTAGGGCAAATAAAAAACCACTCTCTTAACAAACATAAGAAAGTGGTTGTATTGGAAAAATAGTAAAAAAACATACTGCTCCGCAACTCCACTTCCCTACGCTGGTATAAACCAGATCAGGTTCTAAGGGTCTTAAAGCATTACTTTAATCTCAACCTTTATTTAATGAATAAATGATTTCCATTTATCAATTGCAAGGTCCCCCTAGTGGAAGATGTTACTATTCAGTTGTACATGAACATCATAACACGAATTAATTACTTATCAATCCAAAGATAAATGTAATGCATTTTTCTGGTAAACATGATAGCCAGTTGTTGAGTATACATGCACAAGTCACCACAGTAACGATCCAGATAAATCCCTCTGTATCCCGAAAAGAAAAAGTATTCGACAGTCGTTTTACGATGTAATCTTCAGTTCATATTCCGTTCACTTAACACGAATATACTCTAGTTATCATAAAAAAACGGAGGCGTAAAAGATGAATATTGCATGGAAAGAAATTAGGAAGAGTAAAGCAAAATTTATCATTTTAGGATCAATTATATTTCTTGTTAGTTTTTTAACGTTTATCATTTCTGGATTATCGAATGGTTTATCTCAAGATAATGCGGCTTTAATAAAAGATCTGCCGAATGGTCAATTTTATATGAATGAAGAAGCAAATGAAACCTATAATCTTTCGAAAATAGATGAAAAATTACAAGACAAAGCAATAAATAACCAGAAGGATGCAGCGGCACTTTCAATTCAGATGGGCTTTGTGAACGATGCAGACGACAAACAACATAGCGTTGCCTTTGTTACTTCAACTGATTCGAAGTTATTTGAAAAAGTTGGAGAAGGAGAAATCATATTAGATCGTTCATTAGAAGAAGACGGCATAAATGTCGGGGATACCATAACAAACAATCAGTTTAGCGGTGAGTTTAAAGTAAAAGGCTTTGTCGATCAAAAGAAATATAGCCACGCACCTGTTGCTTATATCAATATGGAAAACTACAAAGAAATCTACGGTGTGGAAGATATGCAATTGGTATTTGTACCTGGAAATGATAAGGAACAAGCAATTGACGGATTACAATCATTTTCAAATAAAGAATTTCTCAATACGATTCCAAGTTATAGCGCAGAACAGATGTCGCTCAATATGATTGTATGGTTTTTAGTCGTCATCAGCGGGATGTTGTTCGCGATATTCTTCTACATGATGAACGTTCAAAAAATTGGATTATACGGGATTTTGAAAGCGCTTGGGGTTAAAACAAGTCAATTATTTGGGATGATGTGGTCGCAGATGCTATTTATTACCGCAATTGCACTAACATTGTCAGTTGCATTGAGCCAAGCTTTCACAATGATTGCACCTGAAGGAATGCCTTTTAGTTTAACCATTCAAACAACGGTTCAATTATCACTCATATTCGTGTTCATCGGATTTATTGGCGCTACGCTATCGGGTATCCAAATTAAAAAAGTCGAGCCACTACAAGCGATTCAACAAGGAGAGGTTTAATATGACTGTATTCACAATTGATGATGTCAAAAAAACGTTTAAAAACGGGGAAGTAGAAGAGCAAGTATTAAAAGGAATCAATCTTTCTCTTCAACAAGGGGAAATAACAGCTTTAGTAGGAGCATCTGGTTCTGGGAAAAGTACGATACTTACAATAGCCGCCGGTCTTCAACGCGCAACGCATGGTCAGGTTCTATTCGATGGGAAAGATTTGTCTAAGATGAGTCAGGAGCAAATTCGAAAAATCCGGGCAAGTGAGTTCGGATTTGTCTTTCAATCCTCTCATCTTGTTCCTTTTCTCACTGTAGAAGAACAACTTATGCTGATGCTCGACGTTTCGGAAACAAAGATGAAAAAAAAGAAACAAAAAGAGGAAGTTGCACAAATACTTAAATTGGTTGATATGGAACACCGTAAGGATTCCTACCCTGCTTCATTGTCAGGTGGGGAAAAACAACGGGTGGCAATTGCACGCGCAATCATCCACAAACCTAAAATGCTTTTTGCGGATGAGCCCACTGCGAGTTTAGATTCGAAAAGATSGAAAGATGTGATGACGTTAATCAGAGAATTAACTAAAACGTTGAATATTACCACGTTAATGGTGACTCACGATGAAGAAATGCTTTCATATGCAGACCACATTATCTCAATGAAAGACGGCTTAATTCTTTGAAATCCACTTCTGCTTTTCAAGCTATGTTGAATCAATGAATCAATTAAAAGGAAAAAGGGTATCCCATAAGCACTCGGGATACCCTTTTTCCTTTTAGCAAACTATAATGAACAATATTGTTTTCAATGTAAAGACACCAAAGTAGAGATGACCAACACTGTCATTTTTTTATTCTATCAAAACCTTATCCTTCACGATTTGTACTAATTCTATAAACTCGCTAATTTCATAGGTTGGCTTAATTGCCGATACATTTTCTTTTCCATGTGGATTAAACCAGCAAGTATCGATTCCAAAATTGTTGCCACCTTGAATATCTGATGTAAGGGAATCCCCTACCATTAACACATTTCCTTTAGTAGAAATACCCAGTCTTTCAAAAGCATATTCGAAAATTTCCGCTTGTGGCTTTTGATAACCGGTTTCCTCAGAAGAAATGATGGCTTCAAAAGTATCCTTCATGCATGAAATTGCTATTCTTGCATTTTGAACTTCTTGAAACCCATTCGTTAATACTGCAAGCCTACAATTAGAAAGATTATTGAGCATTTCCTGGACACCATCGATCATATGTACTTCTTGCCCTAGGTTATCTAAATAGGATTGACCAAAGTCTTCCACGTTTAATGTCAGTTGATGCTGCTTAAATAAGCGCTTAAACCGTTCTACTTTAAGTTCAGAAAGTGAAATATGTCCTTTCTCCAAGTCAGACCATAGCCCTTTACTGATCACATTATAGCTAGCCCTGTAATCTGTTAAACCATTCGGCAAACCAAATGCTGTAAATGAATTATTAAAAGCATTTTTCTCCGTCTCACTAAAGTCTAATAGCGTGTCATCCAAATCAAATAATATTACATCATATTTCACGAGCTTCTCACCCTTTTTGTATTCGAATTTCACTACGACATGCATCATCGTACTTATAATAAGCATAACAAAATCAAATTTCTATTTCAAAGAAGTTCCATAATCAATAAATCACGCCACCCGTGAAGATAACCTACAAAAAAAACTGTAGACACTTGTAATGTGTCTACAGCTTTTTATCGTTCATAAAAATTTTCACTATTATCATACAGAATAATAGACGAATCACTCAAAAAGTGAGCACTACACAATTCGTTTATTACCCGATACTGCCTTCCATTTCGAACTTAATCAAACGGTTCATCTCAACCGCATATTCCATCGGTAATTCTTTTGTAAACGGTTCAATGAAGCCCATAACGATCATTTCAGTTGCTTCTTCCTGTGAAATGCCGCGGCTCATCAAGTAGAACAATTGCTCTTCAGATACTTTTGAAACTTTTGCTTCATGTTCCAAAGATACATTGTCGTTTAGGATTTCGTTGTATGGAATCGTATCTGATGTCGAAAGGTTATCCATGATCAATGTATCACACTCGATATTTGAACGGGCACCTGACGCTTTAGGACCGAATCGTACAACTCCGCGATAAGTCACTTTTCCGCCTTGTTTCGAAATTGATTTAGAAACAATTGTCGAAGACGTGTTTGGAGCCAAGTGAATCATTTTCGCACCTGCATCCTGATGTTGACCTTTACCAGCTAAAGCAATAGATAATGTCATACCACGTGCACCTTCACCTTTTAAGATGACAGCAGGGTATTTCATTGTTAATTTAGAACCGATATTTCCGTCAATCCATTCCATCGTAGCGTTTGCTTCACAAACTGCACGCTTTGTTACTAGGTTATACACATTGTTCGCCCAGTTTTGGATTGTCGTGTAACGGCAATATGCATCTTTTTTGATGATAATTTCTACAACCGCACTATGAAGTGAATTCGTCGTATAAACAGGAGCTGTACAGCCTTCTACATAATGTACGTGTGCGCCTTCATCAACAATAATAAGTGTACGTTCGAATTGACCCATGTTTTCTGAGTTAATTCGGAAATAAGCTTGTAGAGGCGTTTCAACTTTGATACCAGGTGGCACATAGATGAACGATCCACCTGACCATACAGCCGAGTTCAATGCAGCAAACTTGTTATCCGAGTTTGGAATGACTGTACCCCAATGTTTTTTGAACAGTTCTTCGTTTTCACGAAGAGCAGATCCAGTATCTTTAAAGACGATACCCATATCTTCTAGTTCTTGTTTCATGTTGTGGTAAACCACTTCAGATTCGTATTGAGCAGATACACCAGCTAAATACTTTTGCTCTGCTTCAGGAATACCTAGTTTATCAAACGTACGTTTAATTTCTTCCGGCACTTCATCCCATGAAGTTTGAGTCGCTTCTGATGGTTTTACGTAATACGTAATTTCATCGAAATTAAGGGAAGATAAATCTCCACCCCATTGTGGCATTGGTTTTGCGTAGAACAACTCCAAAGATTTTAGACGGTAGTCTAACATCCATTGAGGTTCTTCTTTCATATTTGAAATTGTTTCAACGATTTCACGTGTCAGTCCACGTTTTGAACGGAAAATAGACACGTCTTTATCATGGAAACCATATTTGTAATCGCCGATTTCAGGCATTTTTTTAGCCATCATCTTTCCTCCGTTCTGTTACGAATGTGATTCGTTATCTACACCTTTTTCCATAGCTTTCCAAGCAAGGGTTGCACATTTGATACGTGCAGGAAACTTGGCTACACCAGAAAGAGCTTCGATATCACCTAAGTCGATAGAGTCATCATATTCTTTTCCAAGCATCATATCCGAGAAGATGGTGGATAGATTTAGCGCTTCATCCACCGGCTTGCCTTTTACAGCTTGCGTCATCATGGATGYGGAAGCCATGGAAATGGAACAACCTTCTCCATCAAACTTGGCATCTTGTACGACACCATCAGCTACTTGCAAAGTCAAATGAATACGGTCCCCACATGTAGGGTTATTCATATCGATTGTGACACTGTCCTCTAATGTCCCTTTATTGCGAGGCTTTTTGTAATGATCCATAATCACAGTTCTATAAAGTTGATCTAAATTATTAAAAGACATCGTTAAAATACTCCTTTGCCGTGGTAAGTCCAGCCACTAATCGGTCAATATCCTCTTCCGAATTGTAAACATAGAAACTTGCACGTGCAGTCGCTGTTACTTGCAGCCACTTCATTAATGGTTGTGCACAATGATGTCCCGCACGAACTGCAATTCCGTTCATATCGAGAACAGTCGCTACATCGTGTGGATGTACATCATCTAAATTGAAAGTAACAATTCCTGCTCTTTCTCCTGCATCTTTTGGACCATAAATTGTCAAACCGTTAATTGTAGACATGCGTTCCAACGCATAAGCAGCAAGTGCGTGCTCATGTTTTTCAATTTCATCGAGTCCGATTTCTTCCAGGAAATCGATAGCTGCGGCTAATCCGACCGCACCCGCAATAATCGGAGTTCCTCCTTCAAACTTCCAAGGAAGCTCTTTCCACGTTGAATCATATAGACCAACGAAGTCGATCATTTCGCCACCGAACTCAATCGGTTCCATTTGCTCTAGCAACTCTTTCTTGCCATAAAGTACGCCAATCCCAGTAGGACCACACATTTTATGACCAGAGAAAGCAAAGAAATCGCAGTCCAGATCTTGCACATCGATACGTAGATGAGGTGCAGCTTGTGCACCATCGACTACCATGATTGCTCCATTTTCGTGAGCAATTTGTGTAATCTCTTTTATTGGATTCATTGTGCCAAGAACATTTGATACATACATAATTGAAACAATTTTCGTACGTGGGGTAACTGTTGCACGTACTTTATCCAAAGAAAGGGTACCGTCTTCTTCTAAATCTACGTATTTTAATACCGCACCTTTTTCCTTTGCTAATTGCTGCCATGGAATGATGTTTGAATGATGCTCCATGTAAGTAATGACGATTTCATCGCCTTCCTCAACATTTGCTCCACCATAACTTTGTGCGACCGTATTAATTGCAGTTGTTGTCCCACGCATGAAAATGACTTCCTGCGTAGACTTTGCAGAAATGAAGTTGCGCACTTTCTCACGCGCTCCTTCATAACTTTCAGTCGCTCGATTGCCAAGTGTATGAACACCGCGATGAACGTTTGAATTATCGAACTCATAATATTTTTTTAATGCTTCAATGACTTGAACAGGCTTTTGGGATGTCGCTGCACTATCAAGATAGACAAGCGGATTGCCGTTCACTTCTTGATTTAATATGGGAAAATAGCTTCGAATGTCTTTGCTGATCATTAGCGCACTTTCCTTTCAATTACCTCCGTCAGTTGCTTTTTAACGCCCTCGATTGGCAATACGTTTACAACTGGYGCAAGGAAACCATGAATTACTAGTCGTTCTGCATCTTGCTTCGAAATACCACGACTCATCAAATAGTAAAGTTGAAGTGGGTCTACACGACCTACGGAAGCTGCATGTCCTGCTGTAACATCATCTTCGTCAATCAATAGAATTGGGTTTGCATCCCCACGTGCTTTTTCATTTAACATCAAAACACGCGATTCTTGAACAGCATTTGATTTAGTTGCACCATATTCGATTTTGCCAATTCCGTTAAAAATAGAAGAAGCTTCATCTTTCATAACGCCGTGTTTCAAAATGTATCCTTCGGAGTGTTTGCCCCAATGAATGATTTTAGTCGTGAAGTTTTGCTTTTGTTTCCCGCGACCTACAACAACCATTTTAGTATCGCCATAAGATGCGTCACCCACCAAGTGTGTAACGTTCTCAGAAATTGTATCGCCGTCATTCATCAAACCAAGAGCCCACTCTATTCGTGCATTACGATTAACAATGCCTCGACGGTTAACATACGTTGTACCGCCTTTAGCAAGGACATCTACCGCACCATAAGTAATGCGGGCATTGTCTTCAGCAAATACTTCAGAAACAATGTTTACAAGTCCTGCTGATTCGGGAACAGTTGAAAGATAGTTTTCTACATAAGTTACTGAGCTATTCGCATCCGCCACTACAATTGTGTGGTTGAATAGAGAAGCTTGAGCATCGTCATGTAGGAAAACAACTTGAATTGGTTCAACGATTTCAACATTTTTCGGTACGTATACGAACACTCCACCATTTAACAACGCTGCATGTAAGCTAGCGAGCTTATGCTCGTCCGATTTCACACCGTTTGTCATGAAGTACTTTTGAACAAGATCGCTATGTTCACGTACAGCAGTAAAGATATCTGTAAAAATGACACCTTGTGCTGATAACTCATCAGAAATTTGTAAAAAAGCAGGTGTATTATTTCGTTGAATATAAACGCTTTTTTGATCATCATTTACAATGGCTTTCACTTCTTCCGGTAATTCGGCAAGTGAAGCAAATGGTTTGCTTTCAACAGCGTGAACTGGGAAGTTAGTGAAATTCCATTTATCGATTTTCGTTTTATCTGGTGTTGGCATAGGCAGATTTTCTGCCGCTAATAAAGCTTGTACACGATATTCAGCAAACCAAGACGGTTCTTGCTTCGCCGTTGAATAGGAGCGTACATCTTGTTCGGTTAATGCCAATTTTGTTTCAACCGTCATGTGTATGTCTCCTCCTTACGCTTCTTGACCTACAGTTTCGTCTTCAATTCCTAATTCTTCTTTAATCCAATCGTAACCTTGTGCTTCTAGTTTATGAGCAAGTTCCGCTCCACCAGATTTCACTACACGACCTTGCATCATTACATGTACATGATCAGGCGTGATGTAGTTCAATAAGCGTTGGTAATGAGTGATGATTAAACAACCGAAACCTTCGCCACGCATTTGGTTGATTCCTTTAGAAACAACTTTAAGTGCATCGATATCTAAACCAGAGTCAATCTCGTCAAGAATCGCAAATTTTGGTTGAAGCATCATTAATTGAAGAATTTCGTTACGTTTTTTCTCTCCGCCTGAGAAACCTTCATTTAAATAGCGTTGAGCCATATCTTGGTCCATTTCTAGATATTCCATTTTCGAATCAAGTTCACGGATGAATTTCATGATTGAAATTTCATCACCTTCTTCACGACGTGAGTTGATTGCTGAGCGTAAGAAGTCAGCATTCGTTACACCAGTGATTTCACTTGGGTATTGCATTGCTAAGAAAAGACCCGCTTGAGCGCGCTCATCTACTTCCATTTCCAGTACATCTTCACCGTCTAAAGTGACTGAACCAGAAGTTACTTCATATTTCGGGTGACCCATGATTGCTGAAGCTAAAGTAGATTTACCAGTACCATTTGGTCCCATGATTGCGTGAATTTCGTTTGTATTAAGTGTAAGGTTCAATCCTTTAAGAATCTCCTTACCATCAATGGCAACGTGAAGATCTTGAATAACTAAAGTCGACATTTTATAACCTCCATATTGTATAAATGAACGGAAAAACCCATTCTTAATTTATTATCATTCTAATCTTAACCGAATTATCGACCCCTTGCAAATCTTTTAAACGGCCTATTAATTTATATGAAAATCGTTTAACACAATTGAAATTAACTAATATCAGCACGATTTATCATATACTATCATTCACTGTTTTTCATTTTCAATAAAGCAAATCTAATTGAGAATCGATTTCACTAAGAAACGACAAAAAAAAGCCAATGAACCTAGGCTCACTGACTTTTGCTACTATTTATTATACTTCTCAATGTGCTTGACGCTCTAGACGAGCCGCGATTTGTTGGCCAATTTCATGATCATGTTCACGTTGCATTTCAACCCYAATTCGTATATCGGCGTCATTTTGATAATCAACCAATCCAACTCCATGTGCGCTTCTGAATGCTTGGTCCATACGTTCTGTGTAGGTAAAATCTAGTGATTGGATAGTGAATCATTCCTTTCAAATTTTCAACCTACTGTTGTAAGTTGTAATCCTTCACATTTGTATATATACCCACAGGTCAAACTTTTAAACAAAAACTCTCATAACTTTTGTTTTTGTTTTATAACAAAAGTATGTATCGATTCGTTTTCCACGGACTAACTGGTTAATCTCAGTACGTTGGCTTAGGCCTAACAAGCGGCAAGCGCATATGTACAATTTACAACGAGATTTTTAATCAGCTCAAAATAAAAAAAAGTTCGACCGAATTAACGGAAGAACTTTTTTGGAAAACATCCAACAAATCAAGCTATGATTTGTTTCTTATAAAGAAACTTCATTAAAAATACTTGAACCAACCAAACCGATTTCTTCAAGGACAGCATTTAACTCTTTGTCAGCTTCCTGGAATTTTGCATTTGCTTCATCTAATTGAACTTCGCCTTCAGAAGCTAACGCTTTTGATTTCATTGTGTAAGCTTCTTGAATTTTAGAAAGTGCGCTGTTAATTGCTTCTTGTTGCTTTGTTAAGGTTTTAGGAACTTCCAACGCCTCTACTTTTGCTGATGTATTGTCTGCAGAAGCTTTTGCTGCATCTTTCATCGTTTGAAGATCGGCACCTTCAGGAAGCGTAGCTTCACCCGCTGCATCTTCAAAAGCGTTTAAATCAGCATCAACCTCATTAATTGATTGAGAAATGGATAAATAAAACTTCATCATATCTGCTGCAGGATTAGCTTTTTCTTCAGTCTTTGCTGCTCCGTTTGTTGTTGTTTCCGGCTTTTCTTCTTTATCAGATGAACATGCCGCAAGAACGATTGTAAGTGAAGTAAGTAGTAGTAATAATTTTTTCATCATTGAATCTCCTTTATATGTAGTCAATTTGCATCATTATCCTACCATAACAATATTCCCAATGTAAAGGCTATACAAAATAGTCGGAACACATTGAAAATTATGATTCCAAAGAGCTACTTTCATTAGTTTTTTCACGTGAAAGTCGATTCACGATTAACATGGTGATGCCTCATCTCCATTTATATTTGTTGCCAATTCAAAACTATCCTGTGCTATGTAATGTACAATCATTAATATAATCATCGTTTGGATTAAATCCTAACTCGGTATGACACTCATTTAATTTGGAGTAAAATGAAATTTAATCGGCATTGTCTTGGATTTAATCGGCATCAAATACCATTTAATCGGTCTCACCCAATAATTCCTACAAAAAACAATCTTCAATTTACTGGGTGACTAAGTATCATCTTCCAAGAAATAGAAAAGACGCCGGTTTCCCGGCGTCCATAGGATTACTTTATTTAACTGGAACGACCGAACCGCCCCATTCATCTAAAATGAAATCTTGAATTTCTTTAGATTTCAATACTTCAACTAATGCTTTAATTTCTTTATTTTTTTCATTACCAGCTTTTACAGCAATGATATTTACGTATGGAGATTCTGAGTTTTCAATAGCGATTGAATCTTCCAATGGGTTCAACCCAGCGTCGATTGCGTAGTTTGAGTTGATTAACACCGCATCGCCTTCTTCATTTTCGTACATTTGTACAAGAAGTGCCGCTTCGTATTCTGCATCAAATTCCAAGTTCTTCGGATTGTCTACAATATCTTTTACTTCTGCTGTTGTCTTATCAATGCCTTCTTTTAATGTGATTAGACCCTCAGCTTCCAACATAGATAGGATACGACCATGGTCAGCAACTGAATTACTAATCAGTATCGTTGCTCCTTCAGGAAGTTCATCCAGAGACTTATATTTTTTTGAGTACACACCGATTGGCTCAATATGGATACCGCCAGCATTGGCAAAATCATAGCCATGATCGGCCATTTGAGCTTCGAAGTAAGGAATGTGCTGGAAGTAGTTTGCATCCAAATCGCCATTTTCCAAATCCTCATTCGGTAAAATGTAATCTTGGTAAGTTTCAATTTTAAGTTCAATACCTTTTTCTTCAAGCAACGGTTTTGCTTGTTCCAAAATTTCTGAATGGGGTATGTTAGATGCTCCCACTACAAGTTCTTTACTGTCTCCACCTGATGATGAGCCAGCTCCTCCTCCACATGCCGCTAGAGTGATTGCACTTGCCGATAATAAAATTCCTGCTACAAATTTCTTCATCATTTTCTCTCCCTTTTTTTGTTTATTTGATCGAGCTTTCACCCGAAAGCACCTTAACGTTTGTCTGTTTTTGTTGTGATCGAATCTCCCACCCATTGGATGATAAAGACAATTAGTAAAATGATAATTGTGGAAACAACTGTTACATCTCCCCTACTGCGTTGGAAGCCATCTAAAAATGCGAGTGTTCCAAGACCGCCCGCTCCAATAATTCCTGCCATCGCGGTATAACCTACAAGGGCAATTGCTGTAACGGTCAGTCCTGAGATTAATGCAGGCATGGACTCTGGAAGAAGCACTTTCCAAATGATTGTGGAAGTTTTAGCGCCCATTGAGCGAGCAGCTTCAATTACACCTTTATCTATTTCACGTAATGCAATCAGGACCATGCGGGCATAAAATGGTGCTGCACCTATGATTAGTGCCGGTAATGCAGCATTTGCCCCACGAATCGTACCGAGTAGGAATTTAGTAAACGGAATCAACAAAATAATTAAGATGATAAACGGGATGGATCTGAAAATATTAACGAACGCCCCTGTTAACCAGTACACTATTTTATTTGCCCATAATTGACGAGGGCTAGTTACAAACAGCAAAATTCCAAGTGCAAGTCCGATTATGAAAGTTAAAACGGTAGCCATTGAAGTCATATATAACGTTTCAAGTGTGGCTTCCCACATTTTTTCCCAATCCACATTCGGTAGAAGGTTTTCAATCATGTGAAATCACCTCCGTATGAACATCTTGTCCATGTAAATAATCAATCGCTTGATTGATGGCATTTGAATCGCCATCGATTTGTAAATATAACGTTCCATATGCACCATTTTGAGTTTGTGCGATATTCCCTTGAACGATGTTAACTTCTACTTGATATTGCTTAATTAATCTTGATAGAATCGGTTGCTCCGTTCTATCTCCGACAAAAACTAGTTTCACAAGCTTGCCTGAGGGATATTGCTCTACCAAATGAGCAATCGTCTGGCTGGCTGACTCCGGACCATTTACCTGGGCAACAAAACGTTTCGTAATGGGTTGTTCAGGAGTTTGGAATATTTGAAGTACACTTCCCATTTCAACCACTTTTCCAGCTTCCATGACTGCAACCCGATGACAAATTTTACGGATGACATGCATTTCATGTGTAATCAGGACAATTGTCAAACCCAACCGTTTGTTGATATCTACCAATAGTTCCAATATGGCATCTGTTGTTTCAGGGTCAAGTGCTGATGTCGCTTCATCACATAGCAGCACTTCAGGATTATTGGCAAGGGCACGTGCAATTCCTACCCGTTGCTTTTGACCGCCGGATAATTGGGAAGGGTATGCTTTCTCCCTGCCTGTCAATCCAACTAGTTCGATTAATTCTTTAACTCGTTCTGAACGTTGCGTTTTGCTAATCCCTGCAATTTCTAGTGGGAATGAGATATTTTCCTCGACTGTCCGCGACCATAGTAAGTTGAAATGTTGAAAAATCATGCTTACTTTTTGTCTTGCACTACGAAGATCCTGTCCTGAACTGGACGAGATTTCGTGTCCATTTACAGTGACACTACCTGAAGTAGGTTTTTCCAAGCCATTTAATAATCGGATCAAAGTACTTTTTCCTGCTCCACTGTAACCGATTATGCCAAAAATCTCGCCTTGATCAATCGTCACATTCACGTCATCTACCGCTATGAGTTGTCCATTACCGGTTTCAAACCGTTTTGATAAGTTTTTTAATTGAATCATATTCACTTCACCTCTGAATTTATACACCATTTTATTTGTTTTCTTTATCATGCATTTGCACTGGCTGCATGTTTCGCATGAGTCAAGAAGTTTAAAACCACTTACCTGCACTCAAGCATAACGCGCGCAAATAAACTCTTTCATTTCATTTAATATCAACATCATTTTATTGAAATATCCTAAAAAAATAAAAATCCCTTCCGCAGACAAGCAGAAGGGACTAATGCACAATTATATACGTTAGACCGTTCTCTCATCTTTCAAAGCGAATTCGCTTTGAGTGATTTGGCACCATTTCACAAATTGTGACGGTTGCCGGGCTTCATAGGGCACTTCCCTCAGCCTCTCTTTATAAGAGTTTACGATATTAAGTTTTTAGTTACGAATGATAATGTAACACGTTCAAATGCGAACGTCAATTTTTTTTTTGCAAACGATTATATAGATAGGGAACTGATTGAAAAGCATAAACTTTTTCAACTATTTGACCATTTTCCGCAATGAGTAAACAAGGGACGCTTTGGATTTGATAATCGACCGCTAAACTTTCTACATAGTTCAAGTTTGCTTTCCCTATTTGCAAATCTGGCAAAAGTTCTTCCACAACGTCCATCATTTTTGAGGCAACTTGGCAAGTTCCACACATGGGCGTATATAAATAATAAGCTGCCCTCTTTGCGTTTTGAGAATGATTTTCCCACTCCGCTCGCGTCCATTCTTTCATTGTATTCATCCTTTAGGCAATAAATTCCGCTTTAACATCGATATTCGCTCCGAGCAACACAGTCGCTAGAACTTTCATTGGTGTAGTCGCAACTTCTCGGTAGGCTGGATCAGTATATAAATGAAGTGCTTCGGGAAATTCACGTTTAATGAGCGCACGTAATTTCTCTCCGGACTTATCAGCATCGACAAATACATAAATCTCCAACTGATCGTAGGGGGCTAATATTTCTTCCAATCGCGTGGGGCTGACTGTTCCGTTCGTGCAGATAATTTCAACTGGCTCTGCAATAAGTCGCAGAATCCGCTGTTTATCTGATCGACCTTCTACAATTATGACTTTATCTATTGGCATGGGATCACTCCTGGCTGTACTGACATAAAAGATTGTTTAAAAAGTTTTCTTGAAACGGAGTCCATCAGGTTGCAACTCTTCCCGATCACAACCATTGCCACTCTTTTCAATATCCCGTTTTAAACTCGCTGTTATAATCGACATATGCAAAAAACGCCGAACAAATGTCGGCGTTCAACTAACGATATTACTCTTGTGTCATTTCTTCGTATTGCTCAGCCGTCATTAATGAGTCCACTTCAGACAAATCTGTAGGTTCTACAACGATCATCCATGCATTCTCGTATGGAGATTCATTCACGAATTCAGGACTGTCTTCCAATCCGCTGTTCACTTCAACTACTTTACCACTGATTGGTGCGTATAGCTCAGAAACTGTTTTAACAGATTCAACACTGCCAAATGGTTCGTTCGTTTTGATTTCGTCGCCTACTTGTGGAAGTTCTACGAATACAATATCACCAAGCTCAGATTGAGCGAAGTTAGTGATGCCGATGCGTGCTTTTCCATCTTCAACTTTAACCCATTCGTGTTCCTCAGAGTAGCGTAATTCTTTTGGTGTGCTCATTAATACCCCTCCAAATATGTAATATATTCAACTTCAGTTTGACATAATCTTTCCTTAAAAACAAGAACAGAAAATCAGCTTTTCCAATTCACAGTAAAATCCGACTCCTTAAAACCTACTGTGGCTTTCAAGCCGTCCGTCACAAGGGGTCTCTTAATGAGCATCCCGTCTGAAGCAAGCAATTCATATTGTTCTTCATCTGACATCGTCGGCAGTTTATCTTTTAAACCAAGCTCCCTGTATTTCATTCCACTCGTGTTATAAAACTTCTTAAGCGGCAACCCACTTGTCTCTACGATCTTTTTCAACTCTTCCTTTGAAGGGGGAGTTTCTACAATATGTACATCATGATACGTAAGACCTTCGGCATCCAACCATGCTTTAGCCTTTTTGCAAGTACTACATTTCGGATATCCATAATACGTAATAGCCATCATTAAACCTCCTTATCATCATTTTAACCAGTCTATCAAAAAATAAATCCGAACACCTCATCAGAAGCGTTCGGATTTTTTATTCTACGTTTTTCTTTGCGTCAATCAAATATTTTCACTTGTTTATTTCCAGTTTTGAAGGAAGTTCTCCTTAGGTTCATCGAAGAACCTATCGGTGATTTTTAGTATTAATAGTTTTCTTAAAATACAAACAAGGCGAAGTGGCAGAAGCACTTCGCCTTGTTCAATAATAGGGTCAAATATCGAAATTTTATTAAACTACGTATTTCACAGCGTCAATCAATTTAACCGAAGCTTCACGTTTTTTGGCAATTACATTATAAGGAGTAGAGCGAGTCAATTTACGCAGTGCAGAAAGCATCATGCGTAAGTTATCGCCTTCAACTGCAGCAATCAATGTTTCTTTCGCATCTTTTTCGATACATTCAAAAGCTTCCTGACAGAAGATTTGAGTGTATAGAAGTTTTTGGTTCGCTTTATCAACACCGTCACGCTGGATTGCTTTCTCTGAACGCAGAACAGCTGATTCCATTGCGAATAGATTGTTCACGATGTCCGCAATGTTTGTCAATACTTCTTGTTCAGTTTCAAGTTTTGTACCGTAACGTTGAGCCGCTAAACCTGCAGCTAGCAAGCCGATTTTTTTAGCATTTTGCACCAATACTTTTTCTTGAGCTAATGGTGCATCTTCAATTTCTTCTGGCATCATCATTAACAATTCTGATTGAAGCGCTTGTGCTTTTTGAAGAAGTGGAAGTTCACCTTTCATAGCTTTACGCAAGAACGTACCAGGTACCAGCAAACGATTGATTTCATTTGTGCCTTCGAAAATACGGTTAATGCGGGAGTCACGATAGATGCGCTCTACTTCATACTCTTGCATGAAGCCGTAACCGCCATGCAACTGAACTGCTTCATCCGCAATATAATCCAATACTTCTGTGCCGAACACTTTGTTGATTGAACATTCAATAGCATATTCCGCAATAGAAGCAGCAATAGCTTTGCCATCTTTTTGCTCTTCAGGACTCAATTGACTCATGCGGTCTTCAAAATAACCAACCGTACGATAAATCAAACTTTCCGAAGCATATAATTTGGATGCCATTGTTGAAAGCTTTTCTTTTGTTAAGTTGAAAGAAGAAATCGGTGTTTTAAATTGTTGACGTTGGTTCGAATAGGCAACAGCCAATTCAAAAGCACGTTTGGATGCACCAACTGTACCCACTCCCAATTTGTAACGACCAATATTCAAGATATTGAATGCAATAACGTGGCCACGGCCAACTTCCCCAAGTAAGTTTTCAACCGGCACTTGTGCATCCTGTAAAATTAAAGTACGTGTCGAAGAAGATTTAATCCCCATTTTCTTCTCTTCCGCGCCTACTGAAACGCCTGAGAATTCACGTTCTACGATGAAAGCAGAGAATTGTTCTCCGTCAATTTTTGCATACACAACAAATACATCCGCAAAACCAGCGTTTGTAATCCATTGTTTCTCTCCATTTAATACATAGTGCGTACCTTCTGCATTTAACTTGGCAGAAGTTTTAGCACCTAAAGCATCCGAACCTGAACCTGGCTCTGTTAGCGCGTAAGCGGCAATTAGTTCGCCAGTGGCGAGTTTAGGCAAATATTTTTGTTTTTGTTCTTCATTCCCAAAAAGTACAATTGGTAATGATCCAATTCCAACGTGTGCACCGTGAGTAATGGAGAAACCACCTGCACGCGACATTTTCTCTGCAATTAGTGCAGATGAAACTTTATCCAATGCCAGACCGCCGTATTCTTCAGGCACGTCTGCACCTAGTAAACCTAAGTCACCAGCTGATTTTAATAGTCTTACAGAATGCTCAAACTCATGATGTTCCAAGTTTTCAATGACTGGCACCACTTCATGTGTAACATAATCCTCTGTTGTTTTAGCAATCATTTTATGTTCATCTGTAAAGTCTTCCGGTGTAAAGACGCGATCAAGTGCTACATCTTCCACTAAAAAGCTTCCGCCTTTAATTACATTTGCAATCGTCTTCGTCATTTTGTTTCCCTCCTATTTTTTCAATAATTCTATTAAAGAATCTCAAATACGCCAGCTGCACCCATGCCTCCGCCGATACACATCGTGACAACGCCAAATTGCTTGCCTTGACGTTTTAATTCATGAATCATTTTCAGCGTTAAAATCGAACCTGTAGCACCAAGTGGATGTCCAAGTGCTATGGCACCACCATTGACATTCACTTTATTGATGTCGATTCCTAAATGACGAATTACTTGAATCGATTGCGATGCGAATGCTTCGTTCAATTCCCATAAATCAATGTCTTCAATTGAAAGACCCGCTAGCTTCAACGCTTTTGGAATCGCTACAATCGGTCCAATTCCCATGACTTCTGGTGGAACCCCGCCAACCGCAAATGATCGGAATTTAGCTAGTGGTTTTAGTCCTTGCGTTTCAGCTACTTCACGATCCATGACAAGCACTGCACCTGCACCATCAGAAGTTTGAGATGCATTTCCTGCAGTTACAGTCCCACGTGCGTTGAATACCGGACGAAGTTTTGCCAGAGTCTCCATGTTCGTCCCAACACGAACGMCTTCATCCATTTCGAACATGATTTTCTTTTCTTGTGGTTTGTTATTTTCATCAATATATCTTTTCAGAATTTCTACTGGTACAATTTCTGTTTTGTATTTACCTGCCGCGATGGCTGCAGCTGCAAGCTCATGTGAGCGTACAGCAAAAGCATCCTGGTCTTCGCGGGTAATGCCAAACTTCATTGCCACTTGTTCAGCAGTATGCCCCATCCCCATATAGTATTGAGGTGCTGTTTCTGCAAGTGTTGCGTTAGGACGAATTGTATTTCCCATCATCGGAACCATACTCATCGATTCAACACCACCTGCAATGATTGCTTCAGAGTGACCAAGCATAATGCGTTCTGCTGCATAAGCGATTGATTGCAGACCTGAAGAACAGAAGCGGTTGATAGTAATCGCTGGTGTTGTATCTGAAAGTCCTGCCAGTGCACCTATATTACGGGCAACGTTCATCCCCTGTTCCGCTTCAGGCATTGCACAGCCTAAAATCAAATCGTCAATCGGACCATCATAACCGCCCGCTCTTTTTAACGTTTCTTTTACAACCAATGCACCAAAGTCATCTGGTCTCACTGTTGCAAGGGAGCCTTTTTTCGCTTTCCCTACAGGTGTTCTGGCACCTGCTACAATAACTGCTTCGCGCATAAGTTCTCCTCCTCATTGCCGCTTCGTACGCTTAGTTACGAAGTGGCTTTCCTTTCACTAACATGTGCTGCATTCTCGCTTGAGATTTTGGTTCAGCTACTAAACTTAAAAATGCTTCACGTTCTAAATCGAGCAAATATTGTTCATCGACCAAAGTACCGTAAGGCACTTTTCCTCCTGCTAGCACGTAGGCTAATTTCTTCGCAATTTTTAAATCATGATCGCTGATGAAACCTGAAAGGAACATTCCTTCAGCTCCAAGTAACAGCGTTGCATATCCTGACTCGCCGGTTACCGGTACTTTTTTACGAAGAGGTGCTTTGTAGTTGTTTTCATATAGCGAAAGTGCAACTTGTTTCGCATCATAGATTAAGTGATCAGCATTTACACTGATACCGTCTGCAAAGTTCAGGAAGTTATTTTCACGTGCTTCTTCGGCAGATGTCGATACTTTTGCCATGGCAATTGTTTCAAACACTTTGTTTGCCACGTACTGATAATCGACATGAACACCCGTTGGTAAGCCTTTTAAGTGTTTCATATACAATTCTTTATTTCCGCCGCCTCCAGGAATGAGTCCCACTCCCACCTCAACTAATCCCATATATGTTTCATGAGATGCTTGAATGTGTGCAGCTGGCAGACATGCTTCCGCCCCGCCACCAAGCGTCATGCCGAATGGAGCTGCCACTACAGGTTTCGAACAATACTTTATTTTCATCATGGCGTTTTGGAACGAACGCACGACGAAATCCAGTTCAAAAATATTGTCGTCCTGGGCCTCCATAAGAATCATGCCAAGGTTTGCGCCTACACAGAAGTTTTTCCCCTGGTTACCAATCACAAGACCTTTAAAGGTTTTCTCTACTTCATCAACTGCAAAGTTAATCATTTGGATAATATCGAGCCCGATTGCATTTGATTGTGAATGGAACTCCAGTAAAGCAATCCCATCTCCTAAATCTATTAAACTGGCACCTGAATTTTTCTTGATTACGCCATGTTTTTTCTTGTAACGTTTTAAGTTAATTACTTTTTCATTCGTTGGAACCAATGAATAACCCTCACCATTGAAGAAATACAAATCTCCATTGTCTTCTTTATAGAAGGAATCGAATCCTTGATCAAGTAAGCTTTGTGTGAAAGCTGGAATTTCCAACCCTTCCGCTGCCATTTTTTCAGTGGACTCTTTTACGCCGATGGCATCCCATACTTCAAATGGTCCTTGTTCCCATCCAAACCCCCACTTCATCGCATTATCGATTGCCACGATATCATCTGCAATTTCTCCATGTAGTTTTGCGGAATAGGACAATGTAGGTGCTAAAATGCTCCACAGTAATTCTCCCGTGCGATCTTTAGCATAAGTTAATGTTTTCACTTTAGCTGCAAGACCTTTTTGTTGCTTCGCCATTTCCAATGAAGGGGTTTTCAGCTTCTTCACTGGTTCGTACTCCATCGTTTCAGCATTCAATTCAAGAATTTCTTTACCTTTTTTCAGGAAAAATCCTTGACCAGATTTTGCACCTAACCAGCCGTTTTCAAGCATATTAGTAATCAAGGTTGGCAATTCGAACACTTTTTGTTCGTCACCTGTAGTCTGGTCGTAAACGTTTTTTGCGACGTGACCAAAAGTATCCAACCCGACMACATCAAGCGTACGGAACGTCGCCGATTTCGGACGACCAATGACAGGACCCGTAATGGAATCTACTTCACCAATCGAGTAGCCTCTTGCCAGCATTTCACGAAGTGTCACAAGAAGGCCATACGTACCAATGCGGTTCGCAATAAAGTTTGGTGTGTCTTTCGCAAGAACAACACCTTTTCCTAAACGATCCTCACCGAATGTTTGCATGAATACTACAACTTCCGGGAGCGTATGATGAGCTGGTATAACTTCCAACAGTTTTAAATAACGTGGCGGATTGAAGAAATGAGTGCCAAGGAAGTGCTTCTGAAAATCTTCACTTCGTCCTTCAGCCATTGCATTGATGCTAATGCCGGAAGTATTAGAACTGACAATTGTGCCTGGCTTACGAACCGCGTCAATTTTCTCGTAAAGACCTTTTTTAATATCCAGATTTTCTACAATAACTTCGATAATCCAGTCGACATCTTTTAATTTATCCAAGTCGTCTTCGAGATTTCCTGCTGTCAATAATGTAAGATTTTTCTTTGATGCTAGGGGTGCGGGCTTTTGTTTTAAAAGTTTCTCTAGTGCACCTTGGGCTATTTGATTACGAGCTTTTGAATTATTTTTGTCCTCTTCTTTTAAATCTCGAGGTACCATGTCAAGCAATAAAGTTGGAATTCCGATATTTGCTAAGTGAGCAGCGATTCCTGAACCCATAACGCCAGAACCCAGAACAGCAGCCTTTTTAATTTGATAAGTCACGTGCAAAGCCTCCTTTAGAGTTTTTGAATGAATACTCATTCATTTTTTAATGAAAAAAAATAGAAACAACCTCTATGTCTATTAGTTTAGTTCATTTTCATTTTTTTCGCAATATTTAAATGATTATTAAAAACCAAAATTTACCCCGAAAAATCTTGCTAACTATTGCGTCCTTTTATTCTATGAAAGGCGTATTTTTTGTATGCACTATGTAGCTGAAGAATTCAAATAAAACTTTTCAAAGTCTAATTCAAAAAGGAGATGCTAGTTGGCATCTCCTCTYCTATTATTTATTCAAAATACCATTGGCAACAAACGCAACATTTGCTGGCCGTTCAGCTAAGCGTCTCATAAAATAACCATACCAATCAGACCCATATGGGACATAAATACGCATTTTATGGCCTTCTTTTACGAGTTGGCGCTGTAATTCTTCACGAATACCAAACAACATCTGGAACTCGAATTGATTGCTTGCAATCCCATGTTCCTTAACTAATTCTTTCGTATACATTGCTTCGTCATGAGAAGCAATGGCCGTATAGTTACCATTCAATAAATGGGTTTTAATGATTTTTTTGAAATTCTCATCCACATCAATTTTGGAATTCACGCATCGATTGTTCGATCATGAGTTCCAGCCTCCTCTATTCAAATACACTTTATTAGTATGTTCTTTCCTATATATATACATAACTATTCTAATATCTTTTTTTACAAAAGAAACTAAACGGAAAATGTATATATAATCATTTCTGCCTCACACTAAAACGAAAAGGAGGATACATTACATGAATTTATTTTCACAACAAAAAGAACAGCCAATTTTATTTCCCGAACCCCCTAAAATGGTTTCTTCAAAAGATTTCAGCTACTTGACAGATATGATGTCATGGAATTTGCTGGCAGCTAAAAAAATGAATTGGGCGGCTGAAAATTGCCAACTCCCTGATTTGAAGAAGGAATTTGAGACAGCTGAACAAATGCACAGTAATCATTACGACGAGTTGCTCAAGTTACTGAAACAAAATGAAGGAGGTTCTGTTTCATGAATCAGCAAACAGTGAAAAATCCACAAACTCCTTATGTTGAAACACCGCAATTAAACGATCGCGACATCTTAAATGATGCCCTTTCTACTGAAAAATATTTATGTAATTCTTATGCAACGGCAATGCATGAGGCCAGCCATGATGCGCTATATCAAACCATTTTCACTCAATTAAGAGCTACATCCAAACAACAACGTAGCCTTTACGACTTAATGTTCAAGCATGGTTGGTATAAATTGACACCGGCAGATCCTAAAGAAATCCAACAAGCGACACAACAATTCCAGGGATACAAGTCATCGTAAAATTCACTGCTGGATGGTGCCCTGATTGTACTCGTATGGACATGTTCATTGATCCAATCGTTGAAGAGTATAAACAATACACTTGGTACGAAGTGAATCGCGACGAACTTCCTGAAATTGCTGAGAAGTATGATGTTATGGGCATTCCAAGCTTACTGATTTATCAGGATAGCGAAAAGAAAGCTCATTTGCACAGTGCAAATGCAAAATCACCTGAACAAGTAACTGAATTTTTGCAGAGTCAAAAAGGATAGACCTCGTGTCTATCCTTTTTTCGTGCAGAATCAAGAATAGATTATGCTATACTTAGTGAAAATAATCACTGAGGTGTAAAATGACTCAAGAACTTGAATTGCAACAACTGAAAGAGAAAGTTAAATACTATGAAAATATTATCAAGAACATGTCTGCCCCAGTGATTCCTTCTGTCGTACCAAATACAATATTGATTCCGATTGCCGGATATATGTTCAAAGAACGCTTTGATATGATTCAAACCAAAGCACTTCAATATGCAGGAACCCATCGTGAAACGGAGCGAGCTATCTTTGATTTTACTGGAGTTACAGTAGAAGACGTTGCATCATTTGATTACAATGATTTGGCAACGGAAATTTACCAACTGAATAACTCACTTAAACTAATGGGTATTCGTCCGATTTATGTTGGTTTTAATCCTCGATTTGTCCGAGAAATAGTTCATGCAGGTATTCAAGTGGAAATCGAAACGTATGTGAATTTCCGCGCAGCTCTTCAACGTCTATTAAAAGAAAACAACCAATCGCTTCACTCCCTTGGGTGAATGATTGGTTGTTTTTTAGTATTTCTTGAGCATAAAGACTTGTGAAATTGCTGTATTTTCAAAACCACTTTCCTGTAGTAAAGATACCACATTGCCTTTACCCGTCATAAAGTTGTATGTAGATCGACTAACAGGTTGATCATATTCAAGTGCATGTGCCAATAGAAGGTTAACCTCATGTTGTTCGTCTCTGGAAGCCACTTGGAATAAGGTAATTCCTTCAGAAGGATTATTATAAATTCCTCTTTTTCGAATTAAACAGGATGCTTTTATTTCTCCCTCTTTTAACAAATTCACTACTTCTCCACCGACTTTGGGTGCGACACTCTCGGCTGTTTGCCACGGGACGAGCGTTGGAAAAAGATCTGATCCAATGGCTAGAAACGCAGGAAATCTTTCTAATTCGTACTCTCCTAATTCAGGCAGTTTGTCGATTAGTTTTCCGGAACCAGATAAAAATACAACCTTATCCTGAATTTCGTATCCACACTTTTCATATAATTTGATTGCAGGCTCGTTTTCAGACAAAGCCTCTAAAGTTGCAAAGGCTACTTCATTTTCCACAAGAATGCGCTCTGCTTCTTTCATTAGGTGAAGTCCAACGCCCTTACCCCGATATTCAGGAATGATCCCCGTACCACCATTCCAGGAAATTTTAACTCCGTCATTTTCTCTTATTCCTTGCAGAATAAACCCAATTGGTGTGTTTCCATCAAAAGCTACAACTGATAGTTCCACCGACAATCCTTCGTTGCCAAAGCGTCCAACAAACTGTTCCATTGTTAAATGCATCGGGATTAGGTATCCTTCAAAACCTTTATTGAACAAAGCAAGTGCATCTTCAAAATTTAACAATGATAACCGTTTATATGTGATATTCACCAGTTATTCCCCCTTTGTTAGTGATTTTTAACTTAACGATTGAATTTGTGGAAAGATTCTTTCTCTTCTATTATTGCATTTTTTCATCTTCTACAAGTCTACAAGCTAGTAAAAATTTTTAGTCTTTCACTCAATCATATTACTTGATAATTACTTAAATATACTTTACATTTGACTTAGTTCTTTTTTGTAATAATTATAAATAAGGAGTCGATACAATGAAAAAGCTTACAACTAACCAAGGTGTACCAATCGGCGATAATCAAAATTCCCGAACTGCGGGTGAACGTGGCCCAACACTTTTAGAGGATTATCAATTAATAGAAAAATTAGCTCACTTTGACCGTGAACGTGTTCCTGAACGAGTTGTACATGCTCGTGGAGCTGCTGCCCACGGTACATTCGTCGTCAAAAACAGTATGAAAAAATATACAAGAGCTGCTTTCTTACAAAATGAAGGGCAAGAAACGCCAGTATTCACTCGATTCTCTACCGTCATTCACGGGCTACACTCACCAGAAACTGCTCGAGATCCACGTGGATTCTCAGTAAAATTCTATACAGAAGAAGGCAACTATGATTTTGTTGGGAATAATTTGCCTGTATTCTTTATCCGGGATGCAATCAAGTTCCCTGATGTTATTCACTCATTAAAACCAGATCCACGTACGAATCTTCAAGATGCTTCACGTCTTTTTGATTTCATGGGTCTTTCGCCTGAATCGACAAATATGCTCATTCACTTGTTTACAGATGAAGGAATCCCTCAAGATTACCGTCACATTCGTGGATCTTCTGTGCATTCATTCAAATGGATCAGCGAAGATGGCAAAACTACATATATAAAACTTCGTTGGGTTCCTAAACAGGGCATTAAAAACATGACAATTGAAGAAGCGGCAGAACAGCAAGGAAAAGATTTTAGTCATGCTACACGTGATTTGTACGAAGCAATTGAACGTGGTGACTATCCTGAGTGGGATTTATATGTTCAAACATTAAAACCAGAGGACATGGATAACTTTGATTTCGATCCACTAGATGCRACGAAGGATTGGCTAGAAAAAGATTTCCCTTATGAGTTGGTTGGTACGATGATATTAAACCGTAACGTGGATAACTTCTTTGCAGAGACAGAATCTGTTGGATTTAATCCTGGTGTACTTGTACCTGGTATTCAGCCTTCTGAAGATAAAATGCTGCAAGGTCGCCTGTTCTCTTATTCAGATACTCAGCGTCACCGTGTAGGACCGAACTACTTGCAATTGCCGATTAACCAACCAAAAGTTCCTGTACACAATAACCAACGTGATGGTTTCATGCCGATTGGCCAACAAACTTCACGCATTAATTACGAGCCTAATAGTTTCGATACAGAACCTAAAGAAGCACCAGAATTTAAAGAAGTCAATCAACCTATTACTGTCGTTGCAGGTAAGAATCATATCGAGAAAACAAATAATTTCGGCCAGGCTGGTGAAATTTACCGTAGTTATGATGAGTCTACAAAACTAACGCTCATTAAAAACTTGCTAGATCAATTCTCTACCATCCAAAATCGTGACATCGTAGGGCGTGCGATAGCAAACTTCCACCGCGCCGATGAATCGCTTGGAAATGCACTTGCCGAAGGTGCAAACGTAGACATTCATCAATACTTATAATTTGATAGATAGCTAGATTTGGAGTTTTTCTACCATTTTAAATGGCAACGAAAGCTTCAAAGTTTACAGAAAAAGAGTTTTTCCGTACTGTTAAATCAGACGGAAAAACTCTTTTTTCACTGAGGTGACATTATGCGTATTCAATTAGAATTACAAGGTCTATCGCAATTTGATAGATCAATCAAAACACAGTATCAGAAATCTGCATGTGGACCTGTTACTGCCCTGACCATTTTGCGTTACTTGATGCCGAATTCATGTCCTTATGATGCGAATCGATTATACCGTTTACTGGGATGTACTCGAATTGGTTTATTTACATGGCGTTTAAAACATAATTTACGGAAACTTCTCGGCCCTAATTGGGATATTGATACCTGTTCGATGGAAGAAGCAAAAGAAGAATTACKAGCCGGAAGACCGGTGGCATGTAAATTTGATCGGTACTTTTCATTTCACTGGTTCAGCTCTTATGATTTTTCCTATCATTGGGTCCCGCTCATCGGGTTTGAAGAAAAAGAAAACGACTTGATGCTGATCATCCACGATAATGGTGGAAGAAATCGCCAAATTTCATATGAAAAGAACAAAGGTATTTTAACGTTCGTAAAAATATCCCCAAATACTAAGAAGTTTGAATTACTGACAATGCTCGTTTAAGAGACGAGTAACTTCAGACACGACCAAGTTTCCTCCAAATAAAGTTAAATCGAATATAAAGTTCTAGCATACCGACTCGTAATGCCGTATCCAGCTTCCTCTACCTGAGTTAATAATTGYTGACTGTATGAAGGTACAATCAATTGATCAAGTTCAATCGGCAAATCCATTTCACAATGAATCGTAGCAAGTCTTTTTGACAATCGTAACATGTCCAGGTTTTCCTGAATCTTCTTTTGTTGACCTGGCTTTAACTCCGGTAACGCCTCAATGACTCCTTCAACAGAACCATAGCTTTGAATAAGTTGAAGTGCACTTTTCGGTCCTATTCCTTTAACTCCCGGGTACCCGTCACTCGAATCTCCCATAAATGCTTTCACATCGGCAAAAACCGAAGGCTCAATTTGATACTCTTCTACAAAACGTTCGTATGTATATTCGTCATAGATGTTATACCCTTTTTTCGTAAAAGCGATTTTAGTTGTGGGATTGAGTAATTGCAATAAATCTTTATCTCCACTTACGATGGTGATATCTGCTTCATTTTGYCACTTGCATGTCATGGAGCCAATTAAATCATCCGCTTCCATCCCAACTTCCCCAAAGTTTTTCCAGCCAAGCATTTCAGAAAGACTCTTAGCCATATCAAATTGAGGCAGCATTTCTTCAGGCGGAGCAGGACGGTTGGATTTGTATCCATCAAACAAATCATTGCGGAAAGTGTGCATACCCATATCCCAACAAATGGCCATATGAGTCGGTTGCATAATTTGTTTTGCGCTCATCACATGACGGGCAAACCCTTGAACACCATTAGTTGGGACACCTTGTTCATTTCTAAAGTATTGTCCAAAGACTGAAGTTGCAAAAAACGAACGGAATAAAAGTGCCATTCCGTCGACTAATAAAATGTGGGGCCTCTGATTGGATTGCATTATATCTCCTCTTTCTGCCACTCTTTTGTAGTATCGATCCATGTAATGAATTTCTTCATGACTCCATTAATGAATATTACGGTCTTTTCATCAGTTAGTGTTCCTTTATCATTAAATTTCGTTGGTGCTAGTCCAATCAAAATTTCATTTCCAGGTAGTGTTAACGCTTGATGTCCTGGTGAATTTAATATTAATCGTAAATGATTTTGAGCACGTGATGTTCCTACTGGTCCTCCTGAACAACCCATGATCAAAACTGGTTTCTTAATAAAAACTTTTTCTTTTCTTGAAAGCCAATCTAATGCATTCTTCAATGCCCCAGGCACTGAATGGTTATATTCAGGCGTCGCAATCAGCACACCGTCAGATTCCTGTATCAGTTGGATGGCTTTTTTCACCTGTTCAGGAACCTCAGCTTCGATATCTTCATTAAACAATGGAAACTCATTGATTTCAATAAACTCCATTTTCATGTCCACTTTGTACGTTTCTTTTAAGTAGGCAAGTAACTTTCGATTTAATGATTCTTTCCGCAAACTTCCAGCGATCAAGGCGAATGTTTTCATTGGAATCTCTCCTTTTAAAATATCTTGTTTCAGTATAACAAATGCAGATCGAACTGTACGAAAGTCCGTAATCTATAAATGTCAAAAAATATTATTACGTTTGAATTATGCGTATAGATTATCTTCCTGGAGCCTATTCTAAAAGAAAGGGTTGTAAAAGGAGGGAAAGAAATGTTCAAAAAAAAGAGCAGACAGTCTTCCTCGAAGAATAAACCGACTGTTGAAGATGGCGAAAATCACAAAGATGAAAAAGCAAGTAAGGTTCATAATGAAAAATTGTTTCCAATCTCATCAGAAGATTATTTAAAGGCTATTAAAAAAGCAACCAACAATCCAACTGACTTAGTTGTCAAAACAATTTCTCCAAATCTCACGCTTACTTACATAGATAGTTTGGTGGATGGCCGAACCATAAAAGAACAGCTCCTTCCAGACCTTTTAAGAAAAGAGTATGAATCACCTGAAAGTCTTAAATCTGCACTTTCCCTGCCCGAGGTTGATTTGGATGAACAACTGGATCATTCCGTACTTTCTATGTATAACGGGACGGCACTGATTCATATAAATGGATTTTCTCAAGTTGTAATGGCAAAAATCACGACGAAAGAGTCCCGAAGCTTGACAGCACCTGAAAATGAATCACAGGTAATCGGGGCACAGGTCGGATTCAATGAAAGCCTGTCTTCCAATGAATCACTAATTCGAAGGTATATTAAAAATCCTGAGCTGTGCAATGAAAAATTTATTGTTGGAAAACAAACGAATACAACGATTGCCCTTTTATATATCAAGGGCATTGCATCCGAGGACATGGTGAATACGTTGAAAGACAGGATTACCAGCTTAAAGCTGGATGCCTTATTGGATAGTTCGACTCTTGCTGAAATGATTGATGACAATTCTTTATCACCGTTTCCCCAGATGCTTCTTACTGAAAGACCGGACAGGTTTTGCGAAGGGTTGCTGAATGGTAAATTAGGCATCCTTGTGGATGGCAGTTCCATGGCAATATTATGCCCATACGCGTTCATTGAATTTTTTCAAAGCAGGGAAGATCAAAACCTGCGATGGCCAATCGCTTCCTTTTTTCGACTATTGAGATTCGGTGCCGTATTTTTGTCCATTTACTTGACACCTATGTATGTAGCAGCTCTGACTTTTCATTATGAAGTCATCCCTCAATCGCTGTTAGTTCCTTTAAGCGAATCCAGAGCTCTAGTGCCATTCCCACCAATAATTGAAGCATTACTCCTGGAATTGATAATTGAATTATTAAGGGAAGCAGGGGCAAGATTACCGACCAAAGTTGGACAAACCATCGGTATCGTAGGCGGTATCGTGATAGGAACCGCGGCGGTACAAGCCGGGATTACGAGTAATATTCTTATTATCATTGTTGCGCTAAGCGCATTGGCTTCTTTTACGACGCCAAGCTTTATGATGGGTAACGTCATTCGGGTCATCCGCTTTCCATTGATTTTGTTAGCGGGTTTTTGGGGTTTTTATGGAATCATGCTCGGTTTTTGCTTCATCTTGACTCACCTGATTCGTCAGTCTAGTTTGGGAGCACCATACACTGCTCCTTTCTATCCCCCGCGTTTTAAGGATTGGCGAGATAGTATCATTAGGTTACCATTACCATTTGCTTACAAAAGGCAATCAAATGCAAGGCCACAGGATGCAGATAAATATCAACCAGAACCAATCAATCCAGAAAAAAGTTGAACTGAAGGTGATTTGAGTGAACAACACCATACATGTGAAAAACCAAGAGATGATCAATGCTTTTCTACTTTTTTTTGTGATTCATACGATTCAAGTAGGTGTTGGTATCCATGGCTTCCAACGTGTCATTTATCAGGACGCCAAACATGATGCCTGGATTTCTGTTCTGCTCGTCGGAATTGCCACTCATATTATCGCGATTATTATGATTAAAACTCTGGAAATCTACGGTTCGAATGATTTATACGGCATCCATCAAGACATTTTCGGAAAATGGTTCGGCAACTTTTTAAATCTTTTATATATATTGTATTGTTCAACTGCATTTTTCTCTGTATTACGAAACTATATTGAAGTGGTTCAAACGTGGGTTTTTCCGAACTTGAGTACGTGGTTTATTTCCGCTACTTTACTGCTGATAGTCATCTACGCTTTTACAGGTGGACTGCGTGTTATTGTTGGGATTTCATTTTTCAGTTTCGTTCTGTCCATTTGGCTTTTGCCCATGTTGGTATATCCACTTCAATTTACTTCGGCGCGAAGTTTGCTGCCCATAATGGAAACCGATATTATCGGAATTTTAAAAGGTGCACAGTCCATGACGTTTACTATTGCGGGGTTTGAGATACTCAATGTGATCTACCCATTCATCAAGGATAAAAATAAAGTACAAAAGCATGTACATTTTGGATTGTTGGCAACTACGATCATTTATCTATCTGTCATATTAGTTTCTATCACATACTTCAGCCCAGAACAATTAAATAAATCGATTTGGGCCACCTTAACATTATTCAGCGTCGTCCATTTTCCGTTTATCGAACGGTTTGAATATATTGCCGTTTGCTTTTGGATGTTAGTGATTTTGCCCAACCTTTGTCTATACCTATGGGCTGCTTATCGGGGAAGCTTACGATTGGTGAAAGTAAATTCAAACAAATTTATTTGGCTGTTTTCGGTTGTCATCTTTATGCTCTCTCTTTCCATTGAAACTCGTACCCAAATCAATGCGGTGAACACTTACTTTTCCAAAGTTGGATTTTATGTCATATTTGTTTATCCCATCTTTATATACTTTCTCGCAATAATGAAAAAGAAATATCGGACTCGTAAGGAGCAAAAGATATGAAAAAAATAAAACTTGGCTTCATATTCGTTGTTCTCTTTGTTTCGTTGGTTGGATGTGCGGAACAGAAATTGCTGGAACAGATTGGATTGACAACCTTACTTGGATATGATTTGAGAGAAGACGATAAATTGTCGGTAACAGCAGTCGTTCGTCAAGTGAATCCAGAATTCCAAAGTAATGTAGAAGTAATTTCGGCTGAGAATGAAACTATTCGTGGTGCCCGTACTGATATTAATAGAAAAACATCGAAAAAAAACGTGACCGGTCAGATGCGAGTCGTCTTGTTTGGAGAAGAAATATCAAAAGACGGAATTGCTCATTATATTGATACTCTTTCGAAGAATTCCGAGACGAGCGGTGGCTTGTATGTGGCTGTTGTTGAGGGTGAAACAAAATCATTACTTGAATATCAGTATCAGGAAATCGAAGATATAGGAATCCATATCTTCAAGTTGCTAGAACAAAACATCAAGAGCGAACAAATGATTTCATCCACTATTCATGAAGTAGCACACGATTATTACTCTCTAGGTAGGGACGTTGCTTTACCCATAATTAAAAGAAAGGATGAAATTGTGGAAATTTCAGGAGTTGCTTTATTCAACAAAGACAAAATGGTCGGGAAATTATCGGCTGAAAATAGTTTTTACCTTAAATTGGCTAGAGATTTTCATAAGGCCGCCATGTTTGAAACGAAGATTCCTAAAGAATCACTACCAGCTTCACAAACACAGGAATCTCAAGAAGATATTACAGTAGTGATTGATACTATCTCTACGAAGAAAAAATTGAAACTCATTAATCCGGACACACCGGAATTCGACATGCAATTCACAGTTCGTGGAAGATTATTAGAAATAGAAGCAAATATGGATATGGACAATCCAAAAAATGTGCAGAAATTGGAAGAAGAAATCGAGAAAAGTATGTCCAAGAACCTTGCAAAAATACTCGTTTATTGTCAGGAAGTGGACTCCGATGTTTTTGGTTTAGGTGAATTTTACCGAAGCTCGGTCAGAGAGCCCAATCTCACTTATGAAAAATGGCATGAGATGTATAAGGACGCGAAAGTAAATTTTAAAGTGGACTTTACCGTTCTTAGAAGTGGGATTTTCGAATAAGCTTGAGCGAATATTCTTATCCCTCTTTCTCTGTTTATTGTTCTCCATTACGAGTATGTTGGCCAATCATGACAGACATAAACTGTTTAAAAAACTTGTCATAGTCGATATCGAATGCGATGCGATGTTTTTTATTTCCGTCATTTTTTGATTCAATATCGTTCTTTATATTCGCGATACTTTGCCCTCGTTCTGATCCTTCCAAACGCTGTACAATTTCAACGGTCGAATTTCCAAAGATAAATAATTCCGGTTGAATTGTTGCCATTAGGGTCAGCACATCGTGCAGAGGTCCCCCTGTAAGCAAGGGATTACGTTTTTTATAAAATTCAATATAGAATTCCATTAAAGGTTTAATGATTTTGGCTTTACCAAATTGATCAATATACTCGACCATTTTGGGAGTGACAATTGCCTTTTGTGATGCATTCAAAGGGATAATGGTTACATTTTTTGCGTATGTAAGAACAATCTTCACCGCTACAGGATCCMCATGAAAGTTTGCCTCAGCCACAGTTGTGACATTCCCTGGAACCCAAAATGCCCCGCCCATAATGAAGAATTCCTGTACCGAACTCATTAGGTCTTTATACAAAATGAACATGGTCGCGAGCGATGTAAGGCGTCCTACATTTACAATGACCAATTCATCCCGATGCGCTTCTAATATTTTTACAATTTCAAGAAAGTTTTCATCGATTGTCCCTTGTTTTACTGGAATAATTGGTCCAAGCCCATGTTCCCCGTGGATTTCTGGATAAAAAATAGGTTGCTCACCCGTCAAAGGAACTTCAGCGCCTAAAATAACAGGAATATCTTTTGGGAAATCAAACAAATCGAATAAATAGTGAATATTAGAAACTGCATCTTTCCTGGAAACATTCCCATAGTCCGCAACAACACCTACTATTTCAATTTCATCATGTAAATACGCATAAATTAAAGCCATTGTATCATCAATTCCGATATCCCCAAAAAACAACACTTTCTTCACTCTAAACCACCTCTTAGATATAATAGCCACTCTCTTACAATCTAGTTCTTTTTTTATATACGCTCTATATTTTTGAGATATACCATTTCGTGCAGGAAACTATTGTAAAAAAGTTCAATGACAGAAAAAAGTATATCGAAAAAAGAAAATCGGGCTAGTAGTGTGTAACATTTGGGTAATAACTAAGTAGAAAATAAAGAATGGAGAATACTGAATGGATATACATAATGGCTCACTTTTCTGGCCGACTACTTTCCCACTTAGAAAACCTTTTGAAGTTAACGAAAGGTTGGATTGCTATGATGTTGTCATTGTGGGTGGTGGCATGTCAGGGGCTTTGACTGCATTGGCTTTAACCGATGCCGGGCTAAGCGTAGCGATATTGGATAAACGACAATTGGCCACTGGCAGTACAATGGTAAATACCGGGTTCATTCAGTATTCGAATGATATTATGCTACATGAGTTAATCGATCAAATTGGTGAACGGGATGCTGTACGATATTATCAAATGTGTTTGGAAGCCGTTAAGGATTTAGAAACCATATCAAATCGTCTTCCTATTTCTTCTGATTTTATCGTACGACCAAGTATCTGTTTCGCAAGTTAAGATGCTGATGTCAAAAAAATAAAAGAAGAGTACGAAACATTGAGAAAGCATGGTTTTCCATGTGATTACTGGACCCCTGATGAAATGTCGGAAAATGTGTCTTTCACAAAACCTGGCGCATTTGTGACATATGAGGATGCCGAAATGAATCCGTATCGCTTAGTGAATGGAATATTAGAATTGATTGAAGAAAAAGGGACGCATTTATTCGATTTTGTTGAAGTGACAGATTCAATGACACAAGAGGACTGCATATTAATAAAGACAACTGCAGGTACTTTTAATGCTAAACATATAATTTATACAACGGGTTATGAAACTACTCCGGTTGGGAAAAGGATTGGTGCAAAAATCAATCGTTCATATGCAGTTGTAACAAAACCCATTGACCAGATTACACAATGGTATCAACGAGCGTTTATTTGGGAAACAGCTAGACCATATCTTTATATTCGAACAACAACAGATAATCGAATCATTGTTGGTGGTTTGGATGAAGAGATAGCCCATGCGCCGAAATCACTGGAACTGATTAATGAAAAAGCCGAAAAGTTGCTGATTCGAATACAAGAACTTTTCCCTCATTTTCAAATTGAACTGGATTATGCTTATGGCGCTACCTTCGGTGAATCGAAGGATAACATGCCATTTATCGGACAACATCCTACCAAGAAAAATCATTATTATTTACTCGGATATGGTGGGAATGGTACAGTCTATAGCATGTTTGGTTCACAAATATTGAGGGATTTAATAATTGATGGCCATCACCCCGATGCCCATTTAGTGCAACTGGATCGTAAATATGGTGTTAAATAAGTTAAAGGCAGTCTCCAAAAATGGAGACTGCTTTTTTATTGGCTCGTTGAGTAGCTGAGCGATAACTCAGTCTAACTTTTTGGGTTTCACGACTGAAAAAGTAGCGTTCACATCTGACTTTTGCAGGTTCACGTCTGAAAACGACCTTTGAGACATCTTGACTCATCGCTTACTGGACGGTTACAGCCTCTTTTTTTGCATAAATTGATGAAGCAGTTTCGTTCTTTAAATGTACGCTGATTCGCTCGATATCTGTGCTGAAAATCCGGTCTTCATCCATCGATGGGACAAATGCTCTGAATTCATTCCATTTATCCTGTAACAATGGAGACATTTTATCTTTGCCTCTGTACTCCGAACCTTGCAATGCACAGAAAGCTTCGATTGCCAACACGCGTCGTGCATTTTGAATCATATTTCCAGCATGACGTGCGCCGATTGTCCCCATGCTCACATGATCTTCCTGATTAGCCGAAGATGGGATTGAATCAACCGAGGCTGGATGTGCAAGCGTCTTATTTTCCGATACTAAGCTTGCCGCCGCATATTGCAGAATCATGGCACCTGATTGAAGTCCTGGTTGTGGGCTTAGGAAAGGCGGTAATCCTTCGTTCAATTGTGGATTGACCAATCGTTCGATTCGGCGTTCCGAAACATTCGCAAGCTCCGCAACTGCTAATTTCAGAAAGTCCATCGCAAAAGCAATCGGCTGACCATGGAAATTACCTCCTGAAATGATGACTTCCCCATCCTCAAAAATCAATGGATTATCTGTTGCTGCATTCATTTCGATTTCAAGCTTCTCTTTTACATAACCAAGCACTTGCCAGCTGGCTCCGTGAATTTGTGGAATACAACGCAGCGAATAGGCATCCTGAACACGTTTTTCACCTTGAGTTGTAACTAGTTGACTGCCTTGCAACCACTCTAGCATTCTACGTGCCACATCTACTTGCTCGACATATCCACGTGCCTGATGGACGGCTGGATGAAACGCATCTGTGATACCGTGAAGCGCTTCCATCGTCATCGCAGCAATCCATTCACTTTGGTAAGCGAGAGTCTCCGCTTCCAACCAGTTCACCACGCCCTGAGCTGTCATGGCTTGCGTACCATTAATCAGCGCCAAGCCTTCTTTTGCTTCCAGCACTAATGGTTCAATACCTTTATTCCCCCATACTTCATGAGCTGGAATTTGCTGTCCCTCATGCCAGACAAACCCTTCCCCCACCAATACAAGTGCCAAATGAGACAAAGGTGCTAAATCACCGGATGCCCCTAGAGATCCTTGTGAAGGAATGACTGGATGAATGGAATGATTGACCATGTAAGCCAATCGTTCTAATACATCTACTCGAATACCCGAGAAACCTTTCAATAATGCATTCAATCGTAAGACGACCATTGCACGGGACACTCGTTCTTCAAATGGTTCACCAATTCCACATGCATGTGAACGGATTAAATGGAGTTGTAGTGCGTGTACATCTTCCTCATCAATGCTGACATCACTGAACTTACCAAAACCCGTATTAATGCCATAAACTGTTTTGCCTTCTCTTACGATTCTCTCAACCGCTTCACGGCTTTTTTGAACACGTGTTAATGCATTTGAATCAAGATTTATTGTTTCATTCTGAAATAATATGGATCGCATTTCTTCTAAATTTAATTTCTCACCAGTTAATAAGATCATTATAATCACCCCTATACTTCGAGTATATGTGTGTATATAATGAACTGCAATTACTATTTTCCAAATTATAACAAGATGCAGTGGTAGTGTACTATCTTAATAAAGTGTTAAAATGGGGAATATTCACATTTTTTAGAGGGGGAATTCAATTGGAATGGCAATCGATGTTTCATTATCACAAATGGGCTACGCAAAAACTATTGAATCATATAGAATCACTAGATGCATCTATCTTTCACCAAGAAGCAAAAAATTCATTTCCATCTATCAGTGAAACTTACTCACATGTCATCAGTGTTGATTATCTATGGTACAAACGTTTAACCGGTATTGCAAAGCCGGAATGGAAACAGTTTGATGTGAGTTCTGTTCAATCAACGAAAGAAGCATTTGCAGATTTACACGAAAAAATGGAACAATTTTTCTCGACTCTAACTGAAGAACAGTGGAAAGAAACATTGAATTTCACCAATATAAAAGGTGCTCCGTTTTCCAACAAACGAGACGAAATGTTCTTTACGTTCATCAACCACTCTTCCTATCATCGTGGCCAAGTGACTTCATTCCTGCGTCAGTTTGATTTGGAGGGCGTTCCAGTCGATTACATTTATTTTGCAAAAGAAATTCAAAGCTAATTATGGAGGTTTTCCTGTTGTCTTTTCCTGTACTAGAATCCGATAGACTTAACTTAATTGACTTAAATCAATCCCATGCTGTCCACTTGTTCAATCAATTCTCACGTGAAGATGTCACACGTTACTATGGGATGGACCCCCTCACAACAATGGAACAAGCAGAGAAAATGATTACCAATATGAATAAAGGCTTCACGGAAAAACGTTCAGCACGATGGGGCATCCAACTAAAAGAAACTGGAGAGTTTGCTGGAACAATCGGGTTAAATAATCTGCAGCTTTGGAGCAAAAAATGTGAAGTTGGCTATGACCTGCATCCAGATTTTTGGGGCAAGGGCTATGTGAAAGAAGCACTGGAGAAGGTTTTGTCACATTGCTTTGATACACTTGAACTTTCCCGAGTTGGCGCCGTTACATTTCCCGACAATGAAGCTTCGTGGAAGCTATTGTTGAAAATGGGGTTTGAAAAAGAAGGATTGCTAAGAAATTATTTATATCAAGGTGGTAAAACTCACGATGCTTTCGTCTTTTCCATAACACTTGAAGACTGGAATCGACTTTATTAATAATTAGAAATGAGGATGCCCCAACAATGGGTGGGCATCCTCTTTTTTTACTTATTTGGTTTTTTCAATTCTACCTTAATATCGCCTTCAATGTAATTTGGATATGCCCATATTTCGAGCTCTAGTGGATTCTTATAGTCGGTAGTATCAAAATCTAGTGTCCAATGACTTTCCAATTTTCCTGAATCATAAAACATTGAGGTAGATGGTGAACGTATTAATTTCCCATTGGCATCTTGTATTATGCTGGTTAAACTAAAATTGTTATTTACATCTTTCGCCTGTGTTAAGAAGAAATCAGCGTGAGTTTTACTAGACTCACCTAAGTGTAATCTTCCATCACGTGGACTGTTCAATAAAATATTTTTTTCAGTATCTACAACAAGAATTGCTTCATCTTTATTAAGTGCCTGTAATTTGTTAATACGTACGAATAGTTCTTTTGGTTTTTCAAAGTAATTGCTTTGTAAGTATATAATTTGTTCTAACTCTCCAACTTCACTTCCAGAAAT
>NZ_JBFUIO010000043.1:0-22625 GCF_056401835.1 Paenisporosarcina sp. P4_D4
GGCAAGGGGATAGGTAAAGCTGCAACTAAATTAATGATTTCAGAGATGGCTAAATTACCGAATGCCCAAAAAATTGTTGTAGGCTATCATCCTGAAAATTTGGGAGCACATAATTTATACTCGAGTTTGGGATTTATTGATAATGGTGATAGGTTCGGTAAAGAAATGGCAGTTATAAAAAATATAACTGAGATAGGTCGATAGAATGTTTCAATAAGAAAGGATCATTCTTTGGTCCTTTCTTATTGTGCTAACGGGGGCTTTACTTCAATTAGTGAAGCCTTTTTCTTACTTAACTAACAGGGCAGGGCAGTTCAATAAGTGCTTGATTTTTTTAAAGATTCTTATGAGTTAAGTTGGAATTTGATACAAAGGGGAGTTTAATATGGACAAATACAAAATAATTTTATTTGATTTAGACGGAACGCTTTCAGACCCTAAAGTAGGTATAACAAAGTCTGTTCAATATGCATTGCAGAAAATGCACATTATTGAGTCTGATATTGATAAACTTGAATGTTTCATTGGTCCACCACTTCAAGATTCTTTTGCTGAATACTACAATTTTGATGAGGAAAATACGCAAAAAGCAATTGATTTTTATAGAGAAAGGTTTAGAGAGATGGGGATGTTTGAAAATGAGTTATATTCAAATATATCGTTACTATTGAAATCATTGAAAGACCTAAATTCCACTTTAGTTGTTGCAACATCAAAGCCTACTGTATTTTCTGAACAAATACTAGTTCATTTTAATATTGATCATTATTTTGACCTTGTTGTCGGAAGTAATCTTGATGGAACAAGAACAGCAAAAACAGAGATTATTCAATACATACTCGATATGTACAATGGGCATAAGCTAGATGACTTTATTATGATCGGTGACAAGAAGCACGATATCATTGGGGCAAATAATAACGGTATTGACTCTATTGGAGTAACTTATGGATATGGTTCATATGAAGAACTAAGTCATTCTAACCCTACTTATATTGTCAATAGTGTTGACCAGTTAAAAGACATTTTGATTGGAAGTCAAGTCAAATAAGTGATATTTAGTTCTTGAACTCCCATGAAAATTTAAAAACGCTCAAAATCTATAAAATTGCATAACAAAAAAGACTCAGAGAAAGCTTTTTTAAAAAAGGCTGAGCCTTCAGAATGGTTATATTGAGTTGAATGTAAAACAGAAACCAACTCCATTCTTCTTAGAATAACGGTAAGGCTGAAAGCTGACCGAGGTAAACTTACATAAGTACGGCATTATTTGTTTGAAATAAGGAGTTACTAGCAATGAAAAAAATATTACTTCGATGGTTTATTGTTCTATCAGCTTTATATACTTTAGGACATGTGCTTTTTGGTTTTGATGAAACTCGGTTGATGAGAGTTATTACCAGTACAATTGGTGCAATTTTCTGTGTCAGTATTCTTCTCTATATGAATATAAAAGAACGAGAAGAAAAGATTTCTTAATCAACAGTTTTGTTCAACTCTACAATAAATTTCTTCAACTAACGTATGCTTAGTTTAATAAGACTTATAAATATTAGGTGCGAACACTCGGCATTTTAAAAGAGCCCATTCAAATGCGAATTTGGGCTCTTTTTGTATGTTTAATTTAGATTTTGTACCAGATAACTGWACGGGTTAAACAACTCTGCCTTTTTTGTATTAAGTCCATTTACTTTTTGAAAACGACATGGGAAATAACATAGAGTTAGATTCCAGATTTATGATTGCATATAGAACAATCCACCATTTACTACGTCGATGTTAATTCGCGTTTGGTACTGCTCATCCATTGCTTTTTTCTCCATCTCGTAACACTCCGGTTTGTTATCCATCGCTTCATAAAAATGTTCCAGCACTTGCCGGTCCTTTTGCCATCTGCTTTTGGCCTCATCCGCCCATGTGTGGTCGTCATGCTGGATAAGGCTTTCGATTGCAGCATCCAATCGCTCTAGTCCTCGTATTGGTTTAATAATATACATTAAATCAAAGGCATTTTTTGGCATGGTGGAATCCAAATCCAGTTCACTTATCTCTTCCTGAAAACTGTGTTTCATTTCCCCTGTCATCAAATTAATACCTAAAGAGTACAGCATTTCCTTCGTCTGATCGCTGTAATACGATACTTTATAGTTCACGCCTAACCATGGAGTTAATATGGGTTGGGAACCTGGATTACCGGATACCCGTTCATACATGTGGACAAATGAACCCAGATCATTGGTTGCTTGAAATATCTGATTGAGCCATGGAGAACCGAAGTGCACAACTTCCCCTTTGATGTCTTCTTCCAATTTGTTTTGATCAGTAATTAACGTTATTTGAGCCGGACTCGGAACAATGTTTGTATTTTCGATGTATTGCCAATAATATGGGCGGTTCATGATTTTTTTGTCCATATCGATGGTTAATTGGACAGTGATGTAGTGGTCATGTTCTTTGACGATCTGGCAATTGTTTTCTTTAAAAAACCTCACTAAATATTCGTGGATTTGTTGTGGATACATATGATTCCTCCTCTAGATGTCTCTAATCAAATGGATTGTTTATATGTGGATAAAATACTGTCTAGCTCACCCACTGCCTTCTCAAATACATCGATTTTGACATGGAGCAACTCTAAGATATCATTCTCTATGGTTTGTTCAATTGCCAAGTTGTAAATATGAACATCATGTTCCTGACCTAACCGGTGAACACGTCCGATACGCTGTTCCAATTTCATCGGATTCCAAGGTAAATCGTAGTTGATGACATGGTGGCAGAACTGCAGGTTAATCCCTTCTCCACCAGATTCAGTCGCAATCAGCACCTGTGCGTGGTCTTTAAACAATTGCTTCATCCAGTCTCGTTTACTCGCCTTGAACTTCCCATTAAAGATGACACTTGTGATTCCTTTAGAATGTAAATACCATTGTAAATACGCTTGACTGGCTCGGTATTCGGTAAATAAGATGACTTTATCATTTGCCTCGGTAATAATGTCATAAGCTTTTTCAGCTTTTGCATTGACTTCGAGCGTCACCAACTTTTGAATAATTTCTTCTATATAAAGAACCGCCTTTGAATCGGTGCATTTTTGACGCATCTCGTTTAAGGTCAAATAAGTAGCTTCCTTACTGCTGCACATTTCCTTTTGCAGTGTAATCATCGTGAATGCACTCGAAAATTCAGGCGATATATTCTTCAATTCCAAAATCATTTCGTAGACTTCTTTTTCTTGTGGGGTAAACTGAATCGGAATGGTTTGGACACGTCGGTTCGTCCATTCAATTCCTGTGTCCTGTCTTCGGTTTCTGACCATTACTTGATTCACTAATTCTTTTAAGAAATCATCATTTTCCCAGCTATGTTTACTTGCGGAAAACGCTGCTTGAAACGTCTCATAATCACCGAGATGTCCAGGTTTCAGCAAGGAGATTAAATGAAATAATTCAAATAGATTGTTTTGAATAGGCGTGGCCGTCAGTAACAAACAAAACTTCTTCTTTAAATCTTGAACAAACTCATAGTTTTTTGTTTTATGATTCTTCAATTTGTGCGCTTCATCAATGATGATTAAGTCATAGTCCTGCTCATAGATATGTTCTTTATGTGGGCTCCTTTTGGCCATATCCATGCTCATGACGACGACACTGTAATGATCTAAACCATAGTTCTTTCGATAAGCAATGGCTGGAATATAAAATTTGTGGTTCAACTCTTGCACCCATTGATTGATTAAAGAAGCTGGAGCCAATATTAACGCTTTTTTCACAAGTCCCCTGATGAGGTACTCTTTCATTATTAAACCGGCTTCAATGGTTTTGCCAAGCCCCACTTCATCTGCGAGAATTGCTTTTCCATTCATGCGTTCTATCACAGTTTCCGCGACTTCGAGTTGATGCTTCAATGGTGTCAGGTTAGGTAAATATTTAGGAGATTGAAGACCGGTAAATTCGGTAATCAAGTTCGACTTTACTACGTCATAACTCATCTTATATAGCGTCCAGTTATCCCAAGCTTCACGATTTTCCAATCGATTTATTAAGCCTTCTTTCCACTTAGACGACCTTTCAATAATCATAGATATCACCTCATACAACATTTTCTTTCTAATAAGATGTCCAAAAAAGAAATAGCTATGATTTTTATTTGAAAATAAATATAAAAGCCTCAATCAAATCGTGATTTCACATTAAGCGCAACATCAAAATTAAAAACTTATTTAATATATTCAACTATTAAAATCATAGATTTGCTGCACTTGAGAGACAATAAGAAAAGGGACATCCAGTAATCGGATATCCCTTTTTGTCATGTAATTATGATCTAGAAAAGATTAATTTACATCTTTTTTAATGTTCGTTTTAAGAATTCTTTTGTACGTTCTTGTGTTGGGTTATTGAAAATTTGCTCTGGACTTCCCACTTCACAAATAACACCCTTGTCCATAAATACGACACGGTCTGAAACTTCCTTCGCAAATTCCATCTCATGCGTGACGATTAGCATTGTAAGACCTGTTTCAGCAAGTTCCTTCATGACTTTAAGAACTTCTCCTACCATCTCAGGATCTAGTGCTGATGTTGGTTCATCAAACAGCATGACGTCTGGTTCCATTGAAAGTGCACGTGCAATTGCTACACGCTGTTTTTGACCGCCTGACAAGTGGCTTGGTTTCGCGTTGATATATCGATCCATCCCAACGACTTTCAGGTATTTCATCGCAATTTTTTCCGCTTCTTCCTTTGAGCGCTTCAAAACTTTTACTTGTCCAATGACGCAATTGTTGAGGACATTATGATTGTTGAATAAGTTGAATTGCTGGAAGACCATTCCGAGTTTTGTTCGGTAAGCATGGATATCATGCTTGTTATCCAAAATGTTTTCATTATTATAAATGATTTGTCCGCCGCTCGGTTTTTCCAATAGATTAATGCAACGCAGAAGAGTGGACTTTCCAGATCCCGAAGAACCAATGACACAGACCACTTCCCCTTTATTTACCGAGAAGTCAATGTCGCGCAATACTTCATGGGATCCAAAAGATTTGCTTAGATGCTGTATATCAATAACTGCTTCCATGTGAACTTCTCCTTTCTTATCGGTTACCGTTTTTTGCTGTACCAAGTACATTTTCCGGCATTCCGATCATGCTGTAATTTTTAGGTCCGTCAAGTTTCCGTTCCACATATCGAAGGATTAATGTGACGGTGAATGTCATGATGAAATACAGGACACAGGCAACAAAGAACGATTCAAAATACCTGAAGTTATTTCCTGCCACTGATTTCGTTTGGAAAAACAACTCGGTAACGCCAATGACGTTAAGTACAGCCGTATCTTTAATATTGATGACAAATTGATTGCCTGTTGCCGGCAAAATGTTGCGAACGACTTGCGGCAGGACGACATGGATCATTGTCTGGAAATGATTCATGCCGATTGCCTGAGATGCTTCGAATTGGCCTTTATCGACGGACACTATTCCCCCACGGACAATCTCTGCCATGTACGCTCCTGTATTGATCGATACGATGAAGATGGCCGCAGACAATACGTCCATGCTGATGCCAAATGCCAGGGCCGATCCATAAAAGATAACCATGGCTTGCACGATCATTGGCGTGCCGCGGAAAAACTCAACATACACAGATAAAATTGTATTAATAATTTTTAATAGCCATTTTTTAGCCCCTCGTTCAGGCATTGGAATCGTTTTGATGACACCAATCAGCAATCCAATGATTGCCCCAAGAATTGTCCCGATAATGGAAATCAAGAGTGTCATACCTGCTCCACGAATGAACATCGGCCAGTTATTAGATAAAATCGTCATAATCCACTCAGTACTCATTTTTGTCCTCCTAGGAAAACGTAAAACCGGCTGCTATTGCAGCCGGTATCACGTTGTTACTTATTGTGCTGCCGGTTGATTTTTAATAGCGTTATCCATGATTTCCTTACGTTCTTCATCTGAAATCTCTGCGAGTGCTTCATTGATTTTTTCTGTTAAGTCACTGCCTTTTTGTAATCCGACTGCAGTTGTCGTGTCTTCTACAGACGTCTCGAAACCATCTGTAAATTCAACCATAGCGAAGTTGTCGTTAGCTGCGGAAGCACTGATTCCTTCTGGGCGTTCCGATACATATCCATCAATCATTCCTGATTCAAGTGCTACACGCATCGCCGGGAAGTTATCCATAGCAGTCTGCTTTTTCACACCTTTGATTTGATCGATCACGGAGTAGTGGAATGTATTTAATTGTGCCGTTACTTTTGCTCCTTTGAAATCATGGATCGAAGCGGCGCCCTCATATTTCCCGCCTTTTTTAACAACCATGACCAACTCTGAAGTATAGTAGTTGTCCGAAAAATCGATTGACCCTTTGCGATCAGCTGTTGGTGACATGCCAGCAATGATGGCATCGATCTTGCCAGAAACCAATGCTGGAACAAGACCGTCCCATTCCGTTTTKACAATGACCAATTCTTTACCTAGCTTGTCAGCGATTCGTTTTGCAATTTCAACGTCATAGCCACCTGCGTATTCAGCATTTCCGTCAATTCTCACTCCGCCATTTGCATCATCCATTTGAGTCCAGTTGAATGGCGCATATCCTGCTTCCATTCCTACTATGAATGGGTCTTTCTTTTCTGATGAACCTGTTTTCTCTGAACTGCTTGTCCCACAAGCTGTTAAAAGCAAAATGGTAGAAAGGAATATCGTTAAAAATATGGCTGATTTTTTTCTCATGACTAGTTCTCCCCTTTTGTTTGATATATGTTTTAAATCGTCTTTATAGACTAAAAAGGCCAACTCCACAAAAAAAGACCTGAGATGAACTCAGGTCGCAATATGCGTAGTTGCCCTAAATCCTCTACTTTTCCCAAATGAGATAGCACACTCAATAAACCGGGATGTTTATTGAGACAGTCCTGCAGTTCTTAACTACAGACCCAGCAAGTAATACCGAGAAATATTACTCACTTCGGCGACATTTCCTTCTCCTTAGAATCAAAGCTTTCTCAAACTCCTCTAAGGACTGTTAAATATCGCGCCTCTACCTCACCATATAAGTGAGGTTGTATTCAATTGTGAATCAGTCTTTCAACAACATCCACAGTCTACAACAACATAAATTATCTGTCAACCAATCTAATAATCTAGTACTTATCCTATTTGCATTTGTTGAGTCACCATTTCTTCCATCAAAAGCCAAATGATATATATATATTTCCATTATGCTATCGTTATCACCAAAGACAGCACAGACTTTGGGAAACCCAACACAACACAAGTACGCCTATCACATCCGGATGAGGCAGTAACCTGCGATCCGTAATCGAAGAGACAATGAAAAATGATGGATGAAATAGTGGAGATCAACAAAAAAACCGTGGCATGACATCGCCAACGGTTTCATAGATAGGGGTTACTACAATAGGAAGACCCATTATTTTATTTGAATTCCTATTTCTGTATTAACTTGATTTAATTACACATTACGAGATTTTCCTGGGGAACAGCATTCGACGCAACGCCCCGACGTTCATCAACAGCATACAAATTTGTAATGTGAGTGTCACGTAATAAGATAATAGCTAACGAACCAGAATAGTATAATAAACAAGCATAAAATAAGATTTTGAGGAGTAAACGATCGTAATGAAAAGACTTGTATTAATACAAAGTGGTCATGTGAACAAAGTAAGAACGCTATTGAAAGGTGAAGGTTAATGAAGAAAAATCTATTAAAGCGCTTATTCGTATTTGGTGGAGCTATGTTACTTTTCCTAGCTGCATGGGTATATTTTATTATGGATTACGGTACACCAGATGAATTTAGTAAAGAAGCGTGGCCAGAAACCAAAGAAACAGCTAAACTAGCGACTATTGAACACTTTAAAAAAGAAAAAAATGTTGATGTTGTGATTAATAATATAAGTCATTCAGGAGAGTATGCGACATCTGAAATTTATTTAGATGGACATGTCGCTGGCGATGAACAACAGAAAATCTGTGCTATTGTAAATTCTTCTAAGGACTATCAAGTTGAAATTTGCAAAAACTAAAATTGGAAATCATCCAACCTTTTGGAGCCAAATGGAGCAGTTAGCTTTTGCTAACTGTTCTTTGTTTTTCTTCTTGCCTAATTAAAAATTCCTTTGCTTTCTTACGAACGGTGTCCTATTTACGTGATTTGATAATTTAAAATAACTACACTAAATGCATTATGTTGTTTCTTTAACTCGCTTTCCATAAACCTTGAATTTTCATGACTTATTCGATTATTTATCATCTGAAATTGTGTAGTAAGATTGCCTGACTCATACTAACATGTATTTCTATTTACCCTATTTTGTTATAATTAAGATTCAAAGTTTGGAGGTGCACAATATGGATCAACACATTCCATTAAATGAATCTAGATCTCAACCTCGGGATGAGGTGTTAATTTTACTTATTGACCCAAATATTGATTTTGTCATGGACATGAAAGATTCTTTTGACCGACATTCTATTTCTGTTTTAATTGCAACGACCGCTTCAAAAGGAATTGAATATTTCCATACCGTCAATCCAGATCTCGTGCTTATTGAAGCAAACCTGCCCGATAAAAGTGGATTTGATGTATTGCTGGAAATCAAAGATATTTCACGAGATCGATCTATACCAACCGCGATTATCTCTTCCAATCAATTAAAAGAAAATCGAATACGCGCATATGAACTAGGGGCAATAGATTTTATCAGCAAACCGATTGATTTGGATATTTTCATTCCCTTTATATTAAATCGCGTGGCTTTTAGAAAGTCGATTACGAATAAATTACTCGTTGACGAATTAACTGGTGCATACAACAGGAAACAATTTTATATAACTAAGTCTTCTCTTTATAATCGTTACGAAATATCCAATGAATCTTTTTCAATTGTTCTCATTGACTTCGACTTATTTAAAGATTTCAATAATCTTTATGGCCATCAAAAAGGAAATGAAGTGCTACAATTTTTTGTCCATATTGCCCAACAGACCCTACGTTCAAAGACAGACGTATTCCGTTTTGGTAGTGATGAATTTGTCTTATTGATTCGCCATAAACCAGCTCTTGTTGCTGCAAATATCGTAGAAGATATCGCTGAACAGATGCGAGAACTTTGGAATATCACCTTTTCAGCTGGGATATCGGAATGGTTTCCTTCCACTCATATCGACGGAACTTTGCTGAAGCAGGCTGACCGCGCTTTACAACAARCCAAAAAAGCAGGCAGAAATTCCATCCATGTGTATGATGAAAATTCGTTTGCCAGTTCCCTCGCTAGCCGCTTAATGATACATATTGTTGATGATGATGCGATGGTTCGAGCATTACTTGAAAGGCAGTTCTCTGCATGGCAATCGGATACTTTTGATATTAGTGTCCACTGCTACAATGACGGCTTTGAGTTTACGGAATCAAATTGGTATACACCACAGGATTATCACGTTGTCATGCTGGATGGTGTAATGCCCAAAATGGACGGTTTAGAAGTCCTGCACATTGTGAAGAAAAAAGTGCAATCCGAACGTGTGCTAATTGCTATGTTGACTGACAGAAAAAATAACCAAGATATTTTGCACGCCCTCAATTCGGGCGCAGATGACTACATGCTGAAACCTTTTCATCCACAAGAGGTATTGGCCCGTATCCAGCGTCTAGTCAATAGGTTATTCCTATGAATATCCTACTTACTTTTTTTATCATTCTATTTATTGTTTTGGCTCTTTCACAGCTGCTACTGCTGTTATTTTTAGTAATCAAGAAAATGAAAAAAAGCAAGCGAGAAATGCATGAAGACCATATTTACAAAGAAAGCATGCCTTTGTTTATTCAGTATTTATATAATKATCAAGATGTATATATCCCTCTTCCACCTGAAGAGTATCGTGTTGCAGAGAAATTGTTCAGTGATAGTATGGCGATTACAACAGATGAAGGATTGCAGCACAAGATCCGCGAGAGCGCTACATACTATTTAAGCTCATACTATAAAAGAGTACTGAATACTGGGGCTTGGCCGGCTCGTGTAAATGCACTATATTATATAGAAAATTTTCGAATGGAATCTTTACAGCCCATTCTTAAACGAAGACTGGAAGAAATCAAAATTCATGACGAAGAAAAGCAACAATTGATACGTACCTTGGCAGCCATAGGCGATTTGTCCATTTTAGTGTATTTAGAAAAAGATCAATCAGCGACTGAAACAGTTTTTCTATCAGCGTTTACTCGCTTTCCTGACGATGTAATCCCACAGGCAGTTGAGTATGTTTCGCTTCATGGCAGTTCAAAAGCTGTCAGTTCTTTGTTAATGTATTTTGGGCTTTCGAAGAAACTGGAATATTTGCAACTCGTTGAGGAAAAATTGTTTCATGAACTTCCGGAAATGCGCATTCAAGCATTGAAAGCAATTTTCAGGATGAGCTACTTATCAGATACCAAGTTTCTGGAACCATTTTTCAAGTCCGAAATTTGGGAAGAGCGGATGTTTGCAGCAAAAATTGTAGGCGCATTGACCCTACCACAATTTGAAAGTGAACTTAGTGAGTTTCTTGGAGATCCTGTTTGGTGGGTTCGCTATTCAACAGCAGATGCTATATTGCAAACGTTTGGTGAGAGCAAGCTGCTTGAACTTTCACAAAGCCATCCTGATCCGTTTGCCAGAGATATGGCATCTCAGTGTTTAAAGCTAGATAGAGAGGTTCCGTCTTATGTCTGATATTTGGATTAGGTTGTTTCAATTTTTTGCGCTAATGATTATCATTTATATGTCTTTTACGGCATTAAGCTATGTTGTCTTATTTCTACTGTCTTTACGGAAAGTGTTAAGAGAAGGCAGACTGGATAAAAAAGAGACTCTGGAAGATTTGGCTATTAGTGAAAGTACGATACCCGTTTCCATAATTGTTCCTGCTTATAATGAAGAGATTGGGGTCATCAGTACCGTTCGATCATTATTGACTTTGCAGTACCCACAATATGAAATCATTGTGGTAGATGATGGCTCCAAGGATCAAACTCTTTCCAAATTGATAGATGAGTACGGATTGGTAGTGGTGGATCATGCAATTCGAAAGCATATCGATACTAAGCCTATCCTTAAAGTGTATAAATCTCCCATATTCCCTAATTTAGTCGTAATCTCCAAAGAAAACGGCGGTAAAGCAGACGCATTAAACAGTGGGATCAATTTAGCCAATTACCCGTTCTTTTGTGCGATTGACGGGGATTCCATATTGGAACAGGATGCATTATTAAAAGCAATGAAACCTGTCCTTGCGGCAGATGGGAAAATTATTGCTGTTGGTGGATCCATACGTGTTGCAAATGGCACAACGATAGCCAGAAGCAAAATAGAAGTGATTGATCTCTCCAGTAAACCTTTGGTCATCATGCAAATTGTAGAATATTTCCGTGCGTTTTTGATTGGGCGTTTGGGATTCAGCAGATTCAATCAGCTATTGATTATCTCGGGGKCATTCGGAGTTTTTCGTAAGGACAAGGTGATACATATTGGCGGCTACCAAGAAGGTACTGTTGGAGAAGATATGGAATTGATCGTCAGGCTCCAGCGAATGATTCGTGAGGAAAAACTGGCAGACCAGATTGAATATATACCGGATCCTGTCTGCTGGACAGAAGCTCCTGAGTCTTTCAATGATTTACGGTCGCAGCGTGTTCGATGGCAAACAGGTTTAGCTGAAACGCTTTATAAACATCGAAAAATGTTCTTTAATCCAAGGTTTGGTACCATTGGCTTTGTCACATTTCCTTATTTCTTATTTGTGGAATTGCTTGGAGCAGTGTTCGAATTCATGGGATATTTACTGATTATTTTTGGGTTGTTATTTGACTTCCTCGACCCTGCAGTAGTTTTCACCCTATTCCTGGTAACGGTCATGTACGGCTCCTTTGTTTCATCGCTTGCTGTCCTAATGGAAGAGATGACTATGCATAAGTATCCTAAAGCCTCTCATTTGGTGAAGCTGTTCTTTTGGTCTCTGACCGAGAGTTTCTGGTACCGTCCAATTATGGTTATTTGGCGTATTGAAGGTTTAATTGTCTTTTTCACCAAAAAAGCAGAATGGGGACAAATGCAGCGAAAAGGTATATCTACAGATTAAAAAGAGGTTGTGCATACGCTGCACAACCTCTTTTTTTATGGTGTTTTGCTGAATGTTTCTTGTAGGATTAGATAGGATTGTTTCAAACGCTCACTTGAATAAGGTAGCTCCCATGCTTCCCACCGATAGCGAGACACTTCATCGACACTAATGCTAGTTGAGGTGCTTGAAGGGAAAGTCTGGATTACTTGACCCTGATTGTCCGTCACTCCAAGGGCGATTCCAATATCATCGATTTGCTGCTTGGCATACATGCCATCGACGTATACATCACCAAAAACTTCTTTGGAACTAGGATCTTTAATATTCAACAATAGCCACGGTATGCGTAGTTCCATCACACCTGTTGATGGATCGAAATAATAATCTGCTAAGGAGTCATAATCCGGTGAATCAGGATTGGAATTTCCAAAACGCATTTTCCCAGTCTCATATGAAGAAAATGGGAACGACTCTCCTGTATCCGGTCTTGTAATGCCTTTATTAAGCGGCAAGCGAATTTCATTGAACAAACCACTGTTTTTAGTCGGTTTTGTTGTTGCTGAATCCATCATATTTAGTTCAATTCCGTATTGATAGTAGAAAACGTCGTAGTAAGCATCTACTTTCATTCTTGCCTCTTCTGTGGACTGGATAGATAACCAGAAATCAGCAAATGGCTGATTAAAAGTAACACCTCCCAATTCATCTACACGATCATTTCCACTGCCAGGGTTAACGTCAAACAGCAATTGCGGTTTGGTGTTTTTCAGCCAATCCGTCCCAGGTTTGCCGTCAATCCTCACATATAGAAAACGTTCATCGCTAGTGGCATAAAGTGCAGTAATCGGCCCTTTTCTAGACTGGTATATAGGGTCTGCATCTGCCCAATCCTCTATATTGCCATCTGTTTTTATGAGCATACGATCAAAATTCAGGAGACCAAAATTCTGTTCATTCGTTTGTGCATTTGACCAAAATGGACGTCGATCTGCGTTGTCTAAATCCATGGTATTCCACGTTCTCTTAAACCATTCATCTTGCCAAGTAAACACAAGACCACCCATCATGCCTTCTTGAATAATATCCTCATAAAGACTAGAAAGGTATTCACCTTGCTCTTGCTCGGTATGGAAGCCTTGGTCCCATCCAAATGGATTCACATGTGTAAGTCCACGTGATGCAGGAAGTCCAAATTCTGCAATAAGTACAGGCATTTTATGGGACGCTTTTAAATCATGTAAATAACCCGCATAGTTATTTTTTTCTCCCCGGTGGTCAATATACTCAGTGTACCGTTCCTCCAAATTTAAAAAATCCGGATAGTATGGATAGACGTGATAGGAAGCAAACATTCCTGGCATTGAAAGACTTTCTTTATAATGCATATGGTTTGGATCGACACTTGCCAAATCCTCCTGTTCCAAAGGTTCAGCTGGTTGTTCTATATTGTCGGTCGAGACCCAGTTAGTAAAGCTCATCGGTCTCGTCCATTTATACGTTTCCGCTTCATACACAGTCAATTGATCCATTTGCTGGGCTATCCATAATTCAAATCCAACGGCATTGGTTGTTTGAATATATTCCCCATTATATTGKTCCATTCCCTTGTATTTCGTTGCCATATTATCCACCATGAATGGGTACCATTCAATCCCAATCATCCACCCAATCACATACGGCGAAATATCGGCTTTATAAGTCCCATAAGCATGGCCAGGTTCTTTTGCAACTTTTGCATTTCCATGAATCACATCAGTAATTTTCTGGAATTCTTTTTGGAAACGATCCGTGATTTCCGGTGTAAATGCATCGAGTGTTTCTTCCAAAGGTGCTTCATCAACCCATACCCCATGAAATACATAGAGCGGCTTTTCATGAGATTCATTGTATTCCTTCAATGCTTCATAAAAAGCAGGGGGATGAAGCGTGTAAATTCGTATGGTATTGGCATTCATTTCTCCAATTTGTTTAAACCATCTTGCATACTCACCTTTTGTAATAGCTGCTTCCCCAGGGAAAGTTCCCGGTTTCCCCATTCCGATATTGACGCCTTTAACCGTTAATGTCTTCCATTCCCCATTTGTATATACGTCAAAACGATCGCCATTTACTTTGGCTGAGTAATTCAGACCAAGTTCATTTTGAAGAACAGAAGGTTTATGTATCAACTGTTTGTCTTTGCTATCAACGTCTTTCACATCTTCCAAAAGTACTTTCATCATTGGGACGTATGTTTTCCAAAAGAAGCTTTGTTCAGGGTAAACAAAATCGAAGGTAAACCATTCTTTTATTTTTGTCATTCCACTATATTGATAGATCGAAGGAATATCATTCGTGTCTACGAAATCACCTGCAAAATAGTACGAACTTGTCGCATCCTGTTTCTTTTCAATTACTGCCGGAAAACGGGATGGAATTCCCCATTCGTCAAGCAATGCTTGTCCCTGTTTATTTACAGGGAGTTCGAAATAAGCCAATACATTATTTTCATCCACAGCTTCGGTTATATCAAACCAATACCTGTATGGAGATTCTCCGTCCAAATTAAATTTCTTCTCGCCATTTTGTGTAAACATCAAGTTAATGGATGCTTCATCGACATCGCCATTTTCAAGTGACAATACACGGACCATTTCTGTATTCTCTTCAATGAACACAAGGCCTTCTCCTGCAAATGACCACTTTTGATTGCCAGCCGCTTCATAGGAGTCAACTAGCCATTGTGGTATTTCCCCGTTGTCATTGGACAATTCTTTAAAGTAGCGGCCTGTCCACCCTTTTTGCTCAAAACCTAGATATTTAGATACTTCCTTCCGCACTAAAGGTTCCGTCGGTGATGAGATTGAATTAAACTCCATGATCAATGGCACATTGTTTTGATCAACAGCCTGATGAATTGACGTCCACTCACCAGAGCTTAAGCCTCCCTCGATTTTATCACTTCGTTTCTCTTGCTCGGATTCATAGATTCCATAAGTGTCTGCGACGTAAATAAAATCAGCAGAACTTAAATCCTCAGGCAATCCACGTACACTTTCACTTTTGCCATCAAAGGTCACTCCAGCATAGTCTTCCTTTTCACTATAGGAATCTCCATTCGTTTTATTAATATGGGTATGATTAAGCAACCATGTCAGACCTTTATGTTCACGCAAATCCCCGTTCGGAACGGTCTTATCCAGAATAACAATATCCAAATTTTGTGCATGCCGTTCTTCCCATAGCCATACGGCAAGCGGCAATAGTAGGACAAAAAGAAATAAGACAATCCACTTTATAAATCTCATATAACCACACCAACTCTCAAATTATAGAATCTGCAATTTACTTACCCTTTCATTCCATCTAAAGAAAAAACCGAAAAAGAAGCCTCTGCTCTCAGAGGATCAGGGCTTCCCGGGTAGTTTACTAAGAATTTTCGTTTCTTCATTTCTGACCACATTTACTATTCAAGATTATTCCCTAATAATTAGGAAACTTCTGCGAGTGAGTGAGTACCCACTCTCGAACTTGATAAATAGATATCCTCCATATAACAATACTGAAACAAAGAATCACATTAATGACCATCGTTATATAGATATACGTGTCCAGACTAATCGGGAAATCATTACATTAAGCTCCTAACTAATTTCCAATATTCACTAAAGATTCTAACATACAAAAGGAACTTAAGAGTACGTTGTTCCAATAAAAATAAATTAACGATGCAGGAACAAAGGTTTCTCGCAAATTCTATTTTTTGATAAAGCTTCAAATAATCGAAATGTGAGATTGGATATAATAAAACATACAGCTATAGGGATGCCTCGCATAGAAATGACTGAGCGACCGCACACCGACGAAAACAATACCTTTACTAATTTTTTCATTCAATTGTAGTTATTAATCTTAATTCGGAAATTCAGGTGAAAAATGGAGTGGGTTCTCCCAGGCTATAGAGTTGTAAGTGATGCATTGCTCGCGTGCAGACGGTATAGAAGACGCGGCGCAAGCTTTCGTCTCCATAGACATGCGTTGATGCATCGTACACAATGACCGCTTCAAATTCAATGCCTTTTGATAAATACGACGGGATGACAACGACCCCTTGTTCGTATTCCATAGAGCCCGTCGTCATCAATTTCAAATCGGGAACAGTAGATAACCCTTCATAGGCATGACTACTTTCCTCAACAGATTTACAAATGATCGCAATACTCTGGTAGCCGCGTTCTTGCAACTGCTCTACTTTCCTGCTGATGTGTTGGTGAAGTTCTTCTGTACTGTCTAATTGTTCTAAGCGAGGGCTCTCTCCCTCGCGTTCAAATGGAATAATTCGATCACCGTTTGGTATAAGTTTTCTGGTGAATTCGACGATCGGCTTTGTCGAACGGTAGCTTCGGGCTAGATAAACGACCGTTGTTTCGTTAGGTCCGTACAAATCCAATAGAGACTGGAAATCATTCGTTTGACGAGCATGCGCAAAAATCGCTTGATTAAAGTCACCAAGCACCGTCATTCGCGCGGCAGGAAATAAGCGTTTGATAAATCCAAACTGAAAAGGCGAATAGTCTTGCGCTTCATCTATCACAACTTGTTTAATGGAACGATTGGTCTGGAACCCAAGGATCAACTCTTTTAAATAGACGTACGGTGTCGCATCTTCATACAACAGGTTGCCTTCATCGAGCGCTTCACATGTTCGTTCACAAATTGCCAGCCATTCTTGAGGCAACTCGTGTGATGAGAAGCGTCGCATTTTTGTAGGGTCTTCAAAAAGCTGTCTGTAAAGCTTTTTGATATCCACAAACTGAAACGCTCGAATTCGTTTTCGCAAAGTGTTGAGTTTTTGACGGACGATCAACTGCGCGAGTGCTTTTGGACTCATGTCGTAATCCGCCATCGCCTCTCTTTCATAGCCATGTTTCTTGGCTAAGTACCGATGCGCTTTATGATATTCATCATCGCTTAACAAGTCCATTTTTTCTTGGACCCACGGTTTTTGCCACTCTACTTTCGCCACATCAGCAATTTGTTTTATGAGCCAGTCCCGTAATTTCTMGATTCGATTGAGGAGCCGAAGTGACGTGTGGTGCCCATAAAATTGTTCTTCCATTTGCTTTGCGCTCACCATGAGTTTGCCGCGAAAGCGAAGATCCTGGAAACACATGCCAGCGTTTTCCAAAGATCTGTGATAGGTATTGATGGCATCGAAATAATCCGTCGATGCTTTCCATTCAATACTGGCCAATCGCGTGCGGTAGGAAGTATCTTTCGTTTTTGTGTAGACATATTCTAATTGATCGAATGGATTCTCCACTTGAAATTGTTGATCGAGTCGTTCATGCAGGTATTGTTGAAAAGTCACTTGGTGCATGTTTACTTCTCCGAGTTCTGGAAGCACATTGGCGACGTAGCTGTTAAACATGGAGTTTGGGGAAAATAAAATGATTTGATCGCTCGTAAGACTATCTCGATAGTGGTATAGCAAATAAGCAATTCGTTGCAGCGCGACCGATGTCTTGCCACTCCCAGCTGCACCATGCACAATTAACAATTTCCCGTGGTCATGACGAACAATTTGGTTTTGCTCCTGTTGAATGGTGGAGACAATTGAATGCATCTGCTTATCAGTGCCTTTTCCAAGCACTTGTTGCAAAATCTCATCACCAATTGTTAGAGTTGTGTCAAATATCGATTCCAACGTGCCATCACGTATGATATATTGCCACTTTTTTTCTAATGTCCCTTCAATGAAGTCTCCTGGAATCGTATATTTCGCAGGACCCGGCTGATAATCGTAATACACGCTCGATATCGGTGCTCGCCAGTCGTAAATGAGAAAATCATCTCCACTTACATCTTTAAGTGTGGAAATCCCGATGTAGACTTGTTCAGGCGAGGATGTGCCGTCTTCTAAAAAATCAATTCGACCGAAATAAGGGATTTTCTGCATACGCTGGAGTGTAGCAAAGCGTTTTGATGTATGGCGATGCAAGCTTTGACTGACAGCTAACGCTTCTGCTTCTTGACGCAAACCAATAATCGTTTCTAAATAATCATCAAACGAATCTGTATTTACTTTCACTTCTTCCCAAAAGTGCTTCCGAATGTTGATGACTTCTTTTTTTAGTCGTGTCGTATCTCCATCAAGTGTCTGTATTTCGTTTGAGATGACATCCATGACATGGTCCAATCGTTGTTGTTCCTGATTCAGTTCCAGTTTCATCGCAATCGCCCCTTAAAAAGTTTTCTCAAAACGCTTGACTATTGACGAATTAGTAGTGTAAAATTAAAGTAAGGAAAACTATATCAATCGTCAAATATAAGCATATCTATATAAATGTATCATATTTAACAGAACCTGTCACTAGTCGAAACGCTCTTGCGGATCGATTTCTATAAAAAAAACGACCTTGATCTCAAGGTCGTTTTTTTATTTTTATTGAATTGTTGTGAAATTTTTATTGAACGAATACTAATAAAGAATCAAGGCTATCTGAGATAAACCCTGCCATCCATTTAATCCACCTTTAAACCTTCAATAATCCTCTAAACCCTCTCGCAGCATAATACGAATCGGCTCCATTGTGATACACAAAGACCGTGTCATAGCGACAATCACAGAACAGTGCGCCGCCGAGTTTGCGGATATTATCTGGCGTTTGGACCCAACTGGATGTCTTGGTGTCAAATTCGCCAAGCGTCTGGAGGTGTCGGTACCGTTCTTCGGTTAACAATTCAATGCCCATTTCCGCCGCTACGTCTACCACGGAGTTTTCAGGTTTGAATTTCTTGCGTGCTTCGAGGGCTGCGCGGTCGTAGCAGAGACTTCTGCGCTCTTTCGGACTTTCTTTGGCGCAGTCGCAGAAAAGATATTCGACAGCTTCTTCATCGTAGCCGATGACATCCGGTTCCCCGCCAGTTCGTTCCATTTCGTTTAGGGACCAAAGCTTTTCCAGACTGTCTTCTAGCTTGGCTTGCACGTCCTGCCAGTTGACTCCTTCATGGCGTTCTGTGTGTTTTTCAAAGCGTTTCTGTAGTGTTTCGAGTAATTTGTTTTGCTCTTCAGTTGATAAGTTTTTGGTTGGGCTCAACGCTCTTCTCTCCTTTATCGAGTTTCTAGTATTTATGTTATAGCGTTTTTACTTCTTTCACAAATTGGTATCTTTTTTTCTGCACTTTAAGATTTTCGAATCGTACTCACGCATTAAAAATCCAGTCTATAGTAAACCGTGTTTCATGTAGGTTTTTGTTCGACCATCTTCCGGTGCCAATCACGTGGATTTAAAGCCTTATTTTACCCCTTATTTATTGAATTGGAACAAAAATGTGATAGACGTTAAAATTGTTTATTAAAATTAGGAACTAGAATTTCCCTGAGGTGTGGCACGACTTATATTATGACAATTTACAAGAATGAGGATTTATTCAGCCTCAAATATTAAATGCACATATCCTACAACTTTCAAGTAATTTTATATGCAATTGTCGTGTATAATCTGAATAACTTTTTGCATAGGCACTTACCACTATGACCTTAGCATATTCTTCAACACAAAAGGTTTTCAATTCCCCTATATGTCGTTCTCTTCTAACCATTGTGTAAGTTTTTTCTTTGCAAAGTCATTTTCATAGATGTACCAGATGTCTTATAGACCCATTATTTGGATGTTGCCTTTAAAATTCCTGAATGGAACGAAGTGACTGATGTCACTCCGCTCCACTCTCTTTCTTTTAGGCAATCCAGCGGCGGTTATGCGTCTGCGCCCCCATTCAACCGATTTTACCAGTACAACGGAAGCATACTTAGAGAAATTTTTTAACATCCAAAAATTGTTCTTTTTACATTATTTTCATAATGTAATCAAAAAGAACTACTTTTAATATATACTAGTTATATCGACTGTCTATAAATAGGTTTAAAGTTGGAGGTTATCTAAATGCTCAAAAGTTTTCTAAATAAAATAATGCCTAACAATTCTTCTAATAAAACAGAAACTATTCCTTCTCATTTCCAAACTCAGAAGATCTATCTTTTTGAATCAAACCAAAAAGTGTTAGAGGATATTATAAGTCTCCCAATGCCTACTGGGGTAGCTCCTGGATACGTTTATTTCGTTCAAGAGCACATGAATGGAACATTTAAAATCGGCAAAACCAAATATGTTGAAAGACGAATGAATCTTTTTGGCGTGAAACTACCTTTTGAAAATAAACTTATCTATCTTCTTCAAACTGCTAATTACCATCAAACAGAAATTTCATTTCATAAGCATTTTTCCAGTAAACGATTGGAAGGTGAATGGTTTGCATTAACCAAAGAAGATATCTCTTGGATTAGGGCTGGTAAATATACACCTGATATTAATCAAACACTCAATCCTCAAGTAGAAGTGAAGAAAGAGTCTGTAGCTACTTATGACCAAAATGATGATAAACCACTAACACCTAAACAAATTGAATTTGCTAAAACATTGATTCAAAAATTAGATAAGGAATATTTATTAAATGTTAGTCCGTCGTCTTTAACACAAACAGATTTAAAAAGGTTAAGCGTATACTTTAGATTTAAAAACAAGGGTGCCTTGATAAATTTGGTCAAAAGCGGCGTGTTGAAAGCCAAATAAATAGTCATAGGTGACCGTCCTTGAATTTCTGTTCATTTGGGACAATAATATACCAACCATACTGAATTGATTAAGGTTTTTGAAGTGCATTTTCGCGATTTTCATAACCTAGTAAAGAATCGGCACTTTCTTTTGAAAGAATAAGCAGCCGAAGATGCACTTTCGGCTGCTATTGTACTTCCTTTACCCCTATTTACTTTTCTCGTTTTAAAGTGTAGATTTCACAAACGCTATGAATTTCTCATCTTCCTCAACAAAAGGATTATGATTACTTTCCTCGAAAGTAGTCAACGTAGCGTTTGGTATTAAATTGGCGATCTCTACACCATACTCATATGGACATTGCGCATCATATTTCCCCACATATATGTAGCTTGGCACTGTTACATCTACTAATTGTTCTCTCAAATCATAAGCAGGCTAAAAACTTCAATTCCTCAATAGAGAATATCCCATCACCTTTTTTGCTGTGAAGCATTGCATGACAGTTTGGGCAAACTGGAATCAAATCATTAATAGGATCTATAACATATTCACTCTTAATTTCAGAAATTGGTTTTACATGGTGAACGTGAATAAACTCTTTCCCGATTTCCCCAAAGACGTCTTCAAAATTGAAGTCACATACTTTGCAATTATATCCATGTGTCTCCAAACATCTTTGGCGAGCTCTATTATTGCGTTCATATTTATGCTTAATTTGACCTTCTCTAAACATCTCTTCATTATTTATCTCATCAGGGTAAACAACATCTTGGACATTTTCAAAATAATTTTCATCTATGTAGTCCGCAACTTCATCTGGTATTCTAATAGGCCCTTGAATCCTCGACAGTATTCCTCGCTCTGTCATTTCTATGCGAGACATCCCTATAGCTGTATGTTTGATTAAATCCAATCTCACATTTCGATTATTTGAAGAATGATCAAATTCATTCGTGGATGCCCAGAATTTCGAATCGTCCTCACACTCTTCATTTTCTAAGTTAATTGCAGTAACCTCACATTTATAGCGGATTTCTTGAATGGGAGCTGATAAATAAATATAGACAAAATCACCTATCTCATAGTTTCTTTTTTGCTTCCAATAAACATACGATTTCTCTTCAAACTTTGAAATGATATCATATTTATTAATATTTCCCGATAAAATCCAATTCATTTTCTTCTTCCTCTCAAATTAACAAATTGATAAAAATTTTTATACCCTACTACTTCACTTTCCTATAAGCCCTTCTCTCTGCATATTCACTACAAGCAACACAAACGTTCAATACATCATTGCGATCATTGCGGTATTTCAGTAATGGACTGATTTTTCGTTTACAAATTGCACAAGGCTTTTTAAAAAACCCAAACATTTATATCCCTCTTTCGTTTAGTTTTACAAAATTCGTAGGGTTTCGATCGGAACCCTGGCACGATAAACCATGTTTCACCAATCTGCTCATTTAATTCGTTGTACTCTGCCACAGTACCATTTTGTAACTCTATCAAATTCTCATAATTTTTCCGATAAGCCTCTAAATCCGCGACCATCACTTTATAGTTCCCTGAATCCTGCTGGTATGCTTGATAGCGTTGTTGCTAATCTGAATAAACCGTAACTGGCATTCCATTTGGAAACTGTTTTGCCAACTTATTCATTTCTGTGAGCGTAGTTCCAAATCTTGAAAATATGTTGTCACGTTCATTTCCTTTTCTTTTAATGCTACTTCTGTTGATTTAAGTTCCGTAGTATATGAATCCATCATTCTTTTTAACATATGCATACGGTCATGTTCTTGCTTTTCACTAAAGTATTGAAAACCTACAAATACTAGATTAATCACTATGTAAATACCAACAATCGATCCAACCAACTT